>JBBTSS010000053.1:3313-21284 GCA_038064635.1 Patescibacteria group bacterium | reverse complement strand
CTGTATCTGCTTATGCATACATAGAAGTAGCGGCTCGTGCTCAGAAATGGGTAGATATGGGAATATCTAGAAACATGTATCTAGATATTCGTGATATTGATGAGATTATGAATATCTACACTACTGCTTGGGATAAAGGTTTAAAGACTACATACTACCTACACATGAAGCCTCGTCACAGCGCTGAACAATCTACTACTACTGTAAACAAAGCTCAAGCATTAGGACGCCGTGGTTTTGGAGTTCTAAAAGATAAGATAGCTACACCAATGACAGAAGAACAAAATGCTGTAATTATAGAAAACAACACATTCAACATAAACCCAACAACAGTAAATATCACAAGCAACCCAGTAGCCGCATTGTCTTCAAATAAACCAGAGATAATTTTGCCTGAAGACCCAAATGATGCTATGTTATGTGAAAGTTGTCAGTAAGACATAAATTAAGTAAATATATGCAGGTAAGTAATTAAATTTTTATATCCGAGGGTCCCACTCTGTATTCAGAGAAGGGCGCAGGATTAAAAATTTAATTACTTACCAAAGTATAAATTATAAGAATAACAATAAATATATGATATTAGGAAAAACATCCCCAACAGACGTAAATTTGCACCCAATGAAATACAAATGGGCTTATGAGCTTTACAACCAAGCTGTACGAAATAGCTGGTTTCCTCATGAAATCCCTCTTGGTGAAGACCTGACAGACTGGAAAGCAATGACAGCGGACGAAAGACATGCAGTAGAATTCCTAATGTCATTCTTTAACCCAGGAGAACTCATTGTAAACCGTGTACTTGCTCTCGGTGTGTACCCTTACCTTAAATCCCCAGAGTGTCACCTATATCTCGCAAAACAAATGTTTGAAGAGGCAAACCACTGCGTAGCCTTTGAGTACGTGCTTGAAACTTTCCCCCTAGATCGAAGTAAGGTCTACAATACGCACCTTGAACTTCCTTCAATGCAAAAAAAGGAAGCTTTCATTCACAAATATCTAACTAGAATGACTGAAAAATCTCTAGACATTGAAACAGT
Organism: Patescibacteria group bacterium; assembly: GCA_038064635.1. Lineage (GTDB taxonomy): Bacteria > Patescibacteriota > Minisyncoccia > Phycocordibacterales > UBA9973 > UBA9973. The sequence goes on along the minus strand of JBBTSS010000053.1, from coordinate 20,244 downwards.
CGAAGGTAAAAAAGATTTTATTCGAAATCTAGTAGCTTATAATATAGTCATGGAAGGTGTGTGGTTTTACTCAGGATTCATGGTGGCACTTTCCTTCCGTCAAAGAAACCAACTTCGAAACTTTGGTTCTATGATCAACTGGGTTCTTCGTGATGAAAGTCTTCACTTAAAATTTGGAATGCAATTGATTCACACAGTACTAGAAGAAAATGCAGAACTCTTAACAGAAGAATTTGCAGAAGAAATCCGAAGCATCATCATCGAAGGAGTAGAACTTGAAGCAAATTACAACAAAGACCTCTTTCCTAACGGTATCCTAGGTCTTAATGCCGACTATGTAAACCAATACGTACAATACGTCGCAGATAGAAGACTTGAAGAATTAGGTCTTGCTCCTCATTACAATGTCACCAATCCTGCAAAATGGATGTCTACTGCCACTGATGTATTTGAACTAGTAAACTTCTTTGAATCTCAAAATACAAACTACGAAGTCGACGCCCATGGTCACAAGAAAGAGGAAGAAGAAAAACCTAAAGAAGAATAAAAAAATATAGACACAAAAATACACCACTTAACTGGTGTATTTTTGTTTTATTTAAAAAGTACTAGTAGCGACAAATGTAAGTGTATCTGTATAGTCACTGTGGGCGGTAGTTACGCCAGAGACAGCACCATTTACAGATATCTCAGCATGTCCACTAGCAAATGGAGCTGTTGTAGACAAGATACTCTCCCCTGTCGTAGTCAGACCTTCCACTACATTTGTATTAGAATTTGTTGCACAAGTATTTCCACTATATGGTGTAGCAATAGAAAAGTCTACAAGACCAGCAGTAATGACACACAAGCCATAATTTTCTGTTCCAGCAGCCATCGTAGCATCTGCGCTTCCTATATTGTCAGCAGGTACAGAAGTAGACACCAGTCCGTTTGATCCATTTGCATTTCGTACTGTTACTACCATTCCTCCTGTACCGTTTGTGCTCCCTTCAACTATGATCATATTTATACTGTCTGTGGTTCCAGAAGTTTCTACATCACTAGTAGCCAAAGTACCTAATGCTACTGAATACGGAGTTGCAGTTTCACCGTCAGCAACACTAGTATCTAAATCAAAAACAATAGACTGCCCCACACTTGCGGTCACATTTACTTGGTCATCATCAATGATAGCGACAGTTACGTTTCCTGAATCCCCTTCTGTGGTTGCAATAGCAATAGCATAAGTATTTACCGAAGCTGGATTTGTGATTTGAGTATCTCCTGTACCACCGGTAGTAGCATTCGTTCCTATTTCAAACTGCACACAACGTCCCGCACTTATAGTACCAGAAGCTGAAGTCAACGTAAGTACTTGCCCAGATAAAGCTACTCCCCAAGTTGCTCCCGCCGCTATTCCAGCCAGAGTTAAGTCAGAAAAAGTAGCGCAACTTCCAGCAGCAGACACAGCAACGTCGACGTCTAAATAATCAATAGAGTTCATGGTAAAACCAGCTGGAAATGTAAGAGATATCTCTTCACCCCCCGAAGAGCCAAGAGGAACAATGAATTGAATTGTATGATTTGAAGCTGTACTTGTCTTTTCTCTAGTCATTACATCTGACACAGTAGTAATATTCCCCGCCATAGCTAGGTAAGGAAAAAAAGTAAGCTGTAAAACAGCGTATACTAACAAACCCCCTATGTATTTTTTACACTTTTTATTAAACATCTTTTTTAGTTCTTATCATTATAACACTTAAACACCCTCAATTTAATTGAGGGTGTTTAAAACGAGTGGAGAATCTAAAATAATTTAGATACTTTCGTTTCGTAAAACAGTAGCGTTTACAGATAAAGTAGTATCATTTACCACTCCATAAGCTGTAACTTTATTTCCAACTACAAATGAAGCAAGTGATGAAGCCATCCAAGAATCATTTACAATTGAAGTATTAGTAGCTACATTTACTGTGTAATCCTTATTACCTGAAGTAACCACTATTGTAGTAGGAGCAGTAGTTCCTGCAACAGATTTAACACTACCTTCTATTTTTGAACGTACGTTTTGTTTTGTTACTGACCAATTTTTGATAACTTTTGCATCAACAACAATAGCAGAACTTGTACCTGAAGTTACTACTCCATTAAAACTAAGCATATCGCCAACTTTTACTTCAGAGATAGAGCTTGAACTTCCAAATTTTCGAACAAAGTTAGTACTTGAAAGAACATTTACATTCCAATTCAAATTCATAGCACCCCAAGCAGTAGTAGCAGTAATCATGTTTCCAGATACAGCTGTTACTTTCGCACCTCGTACTAAGACTTGACCATTATCTTTTATATTTACTTCTAATGTAGAGTCTTCTAGTTTTGTTTCTTTCTTATGGTCATCCATACGCACGTCCATGCTACGCATTAAACCAACCATGGTATTTTTACCTCGATTCTCTTTTTCTTCATTTTTATCTTCATCTCTATCAGCAAAAGCGACAGCTGAACCCATAAATGAAACTAATAACAACATAGCTGGTAAAACATAAAACAATTTATTTTTCTTCATATATTTTTAAAAATTAAAAACTAATAATATTAACCGACACTAAAGATGACGATTCAAAAAGCGTATTCTTACAAAATTAAAGTATCTTTTTATGATTTTTGTATTCTACTAATTCACCTGCTGTACGCTCGATAATATCAGCTTTTCGTAGTCTTTTTACAGCTTTATTTTCTATCACAGCATAGTGTTTTATTTCGTCAAGTTTGTCATCAATAATCCACAAATCCTCCTCATCTCCTACCCAATTTATTTTTAATTTATCTAAATCAAGTGGCACAGAATACGCTCGTAATGTTTTTTCCCCATTACTATTTAAAAAATATTCATGAAAATAAGACATTACAAGTTCACGAACATCTCGATACACTGGCTCACGATACCTCAAAGTATAATGATTTGTCTTTGACAAGGCGCCCCACAGACCGTCTATTTTATATAAAGCTATAATATGATCCCAATCATCTTTTGTGGCTTGTAGATGCAAAATTAAAGGTTTGTGACCATGTATTTTAAGTATATAAGCAGCAAGTATTGCTCCTTCTAGACAATGAATATTCTTTTCTCTCAGAGATAGAACGGGCGACTTTATAGTCTGCCCTTTTTCTTCAAAATTAAATTCAAAAGTATCCAAAAAATCTTGAATTTTTAAAGGGTTTTTTAGACTCTTTAAAAACTTCAATTCTTTTTTAGTAAAACTAAGCATTTTATATACCTAAACCACCTAATTGTCCGACGTAATTATTTAAAAACGTAGGTATTGCTAATGCAAGACCTATCACAGGCAAAAGTACTGCAATAATAGTCACCCACATAGTGATGACAAAATACTTTCTAGTCTTTTCTACTGATTTATAAATAGCATCGATCTTTACAGACTGCTCTTCTAGCTTCTTTTTTATTTCTTCTTCCATAAAGAAATTATACCATGCATTAAAAAATAGAATTGTTCTTTCGATAGAAATGAGATACTACTACAAGAGTAAGCATCGCAAATACACTAGTGAGTGAAAGCATTGGTATAGATATATATCCACCAAATTCTGAAACGAGCTGTTGATAACAAGATACCCCCGAAGCATCACAAGGAAGATTTGATGTTTCAGCAAAATAATAATTTAAATTATGATATGCAGAAACCAATACACCAACAGAAAGAAGTGGTAATGCATATTTTATAACTTTCCTATCTTTATCCCACAGTGCTACACCAAAAAGTACTACTTGTGGATACATAAAAATCCTTGCCCACCAACATAAATAACATGCAGCATAATTTATTACTTCGGAATAAAGCAAAGAGAAAATCGCCGCAGAAACAGAAATAAATAAACCAAGAGGCAAGAAATGTTTATCTATAAAATCTAAAAATTGATTTTTCTTTGGACCAAAAAAAAGTAAAAATAAAGCAACCACAGAAAATATCTGCAATATTATAGAACCTACCCCAAGAAACATATTTAAATAATGCACGTTTTCTGGATTCATAAAATTTATTTAATTATTCTGGTAAAACACAACCAGTCTTTTCTGCTAATCTAACAAGAGATACTTCTCCATCTAAGCGCTCTCCATCAAGAAATTCCCAAGTAGGATAACCGCTGATTTTTTTATCTATACAAATTTGAGTTTGAGCATTACCGTCCGCAGTAGAACATTCTACATAAGGAAGTAATTTTGCAGATTTACCAAAAAGTCTTTTTTGAGACTGACAATGTGGACACCAGAAAGCTCCATAAAAAGTAGCTCCTTTGTCTTTTAGACACATAGCAAAAGTATCGTATTTTCCAGGCTCAGTAGATGAAGTTTGATCACTTCTTAAAATAACAGTAGTAATGGTACCCACTATTAACAATACAATAACAGCTATAAAAATCTTTACATTAGTATTCATAAGGGTATTTTATCAATTTATAAAGGTTAAAGCAATTAAAATAATTTAGGTAAAAAAATGATCATTCCGACAATTATGGCTAAAAAAACTGCCAAAAGCACAGCCCCAGCTGCGACGTCTTTAGTGTCCCTGGCATACGGGTGGTATTCTGGTGAAGTTAAATCTATGTCTATCTCGATAGCTGTATTAAATGCTTCTGCTACTACCACGATACCAATAGCAAAAATAATTGCCAACCACTCAAAACTAGAAATCTCTAAAATAAAACCCAAATAAATAGCTAACAAACCAAAGAAAATATGAAGCCACGCATTATGAGTGGTCTTAACCAAAAGCTTTATTCCTCGCCAAGCATGAGTAGAACTCTTTATACGAGAAACAATAGAAAATCTTTTTTTATCTTTGATTTGTTGCATTTTATTTTTAAATTTATTCTACAATCAAAGTACCTTTCATACCCATAGCTCTATGTTGCCCTACTGAACAGTAATATTCAAAACTTCCAGTTTTATTAGCAACAAATTCTATAACTTCTGTTGTTGGGGCCTTAGTCTGCTTTGTCGCAGCACCAAATTCATCAACTACCCAATCATGAAAACCTTCAGAATTTTGGAAAGTTATTTTTACTTTATCTCCTTTTTTAACAGTTAAAGTACTTGGTGAAAAAGATAAATTTTGTCCACTCACAGTAAATTCTTTAACAGCACCAGTTGCTACCGAAACATTTGCGTTAACATCTGGTAAAATACCTGACTGGCTTGACGTATCCATTCCTTCTTCTGGAGCTTTACCTTCTTCCCATGTACCCGCTGCACCATTATTTGTATTTACCGGCGCTTCAACTTTTTCTTTTTTCATCCCAAAAAACACAGCAATCCCAACTATCAAAACTAAAATAATACCTATAATATATGAATTTTTCATTGTTTTATATAACTAATTTTATAATGTTAATGTACGTAAATTATATCATATTCATTAAAAAAGGACCCCCTTGTTACAAGGAAGTCCTTTTTTAAATTGATTATTTTGTATCGTAATAAAACTTCTCACTTACTACTTTTCCATCCTTCCAGTGAGCGACAGATACTTGGGTACGAGCTATACGACCCCAATCTTTATGAGTCACATCCATAAAAGTCTCTGTTGTAGAGTAGTTCTCCCCCACTGCAATACCGAGCACTTTCATCGCATGAACTTCTACAACTCCATTCACAAATGCCTCTTCATAGGCACGATTTACTTCTTTACCTACTCTTGGAGCTTCTTCATTTTCTTGCATTGTTACATCATCTGAATAGTATTTCTCAAATGCTTCTAAAATCTTTCCTTCTTGAACCATCTTTGTTAAACCTTCAATCCACATTCTTGTATTTGTAATATTTGTATTTTCCATAATTTTATTTTTTATTTAATTTAATAATTTGACCTTCTATCAATGCTTTCGAAACTTTTTTATAAGCAGAAGATAATATGCGCTGAAAAGTACTCTGGGATATGCCCATTTTCAAAGCACTTTCCTTTTGATCTAATCCCACAATGTTTTTCAAACGTAAAGCTTCTGCCTCTTCACGCTCTATTTCGACAAGCTCCACTCCTTTCGTACAACCTTCTGGTTTAAATTCTTCATATTTAGGACATGGGCCCATTTTTTTATCACACTTTGGTCTAACCATATACTTTATACACTTTTGTAAACTTGCTTTTAATCTCGACCTACTATATTATGAATATATACCCATAACAAATTAAAGTCAACTCATATGCAAACTAACAAAGAAAAAAGAGAAGAAATAATTGGAGCACTAAAATGGCGTTATGCTACTCAAGTATTTGATCAAAGTAAAAAAGCGTCTGAAGAAGATATTCATACTATTCTAGAAGCAGCCAGATTGTCCCCTAGCCCATTTGGAATTGAGCCTTGGAAATTTTTAGTAATAAAAAACCCAGAACTAAGAGCAAAAGTAGGCAAACAACCAAAAATGACTGAAGCTTCTCACTTAATAGTGATAACTTACAGAACAGATATTGTAGAAAATATTACAAAAGAAAGGATAGAACGAACAGCAAAAATTCAAAATCAAAAAATAGAAGATTTAGATGGATTAAAAAAATCGATAGAAAATACAATTCAAAAAAAAGAATCTGAAGGTATCTTAGAGTCTTGGATTCGTTCTCAATCTTATATTCCTCTAGGTATTATGATTGAAACAGCGTCGTTGCTTGGTATAGACAATGGACCAATGGAAGGGTTTGACCCTGCCCACGTTGATGAAGTACTAGGACTTAAAGAAAAAAAATTAAAATCCCTCACTATGATTGCTTTAGGTTATCGAGGTGAGGACCCAGCAGCATTACGCCCTAAAGTCCGTCGTGAATTTGATGAAGTAATAGAAATCATATAATAGCAAATAAAAAAATGGAACTTCGTTCCATTTTTTTATTGATACTGTATATAACTCGGTCTAGGATTTAACTTCAGTAATTCACTAGGTACAAAATTTACTGAGTTTGGTGTTTTTACATCATTTTTATAGAATATTTTAAAACCAGCAAATTGGACTGGTTCTGGAACTACAAATTGTTTGTAAGTAGTTATTTTATTTTCCTTAGGTCCCCAGCCATCCATATGAATAACAACCTGTACTTCTTCCGTAGGTTTAATTTTCGCACTATTTGTAAGCATTTTTTTAGTATATCTGTGTACTACTAATATTTTTGGAGGTAAATTATTTTCTTGCACTAACTTTGATAAATAATTTATTGAATAGTTTACATCGAGCTCTCCATCCATAGTACCCACTACTTTACCAGGTTTAGCTCCTGTTTTCATGGAAAATTCTGGATCAATACCAAGATGCACATTTGGAAGTTTTAAATATTTTTCAAATTTTGGTAATTCATTTTGAATATTTGAAAGTGCTACTTGGATATCGAGAAATACAATTGCATTTATTTTATCTGCCATTTTTAATACTTTGTCTATCTCAGTATCTGGCATCCGAAAACGATACTTACCGTCCGCTCCCGCTGAACCCTGTGCTACGACTGCTATATAATGAAGCGCAGGTATCACAGGCGTTTCCGGATCTGCAGCTTCCCATTTCTCAACTTCATTTTGAAGTTTAGAAAGCATTATATCTTCTTGATACTCTCCAAGTACTCCCATCTTTGTAGAATATAAATTTCCATAATACGCAACGATACGATTGAAAGGTAAAATAGCTCCTGCCTTTGGATAAACAGTCTTCACTGGCCATTTGTCTACTCTAGGAGTCGGCTGAATTACAGTTTCAGTAAATGTACCATCTTTATTTTTTATTTTTTTAGTTATAGGTCCTGGTTGAGGTGGGTTATTTGCAAGAAGATTCATCAATCTATCATATTCTACGATATCTAAAACAGGGGCTTCTTCTATCTTGTCTTCTTCTCCTAATACATCTCCAATAGAACTCAATAGGTTTTTCTCTTCTATTATACTTTCTCCTTTTTGATAAGATATGTTACTGATAGTAGCTGGAGCTATAAAAAACAAAAAAAGGAACAAAGAAAAAATAGCCACTCCATGCCAAAAGTACTTATTTCTGCGTATTTCTTTTACCCCCTTTACTAATTCTTCTTTCATTTATGCAAGTATATCAGAAATTTAATAAAAAGTTTTTAATTAAAAAAATTACCAACTATTTTATCTAAATTTTCTGTATTGTGGCAGCGTTATATTCCCCTTTTTCTATAACTGCAATGTCTTCTGGTGTAGCTGGTTTTATCGCAGCAAAAGTAGTTAACTCTTTTTGTTTACGAAGTTCTTCCTGAAGTTTTATGTAAGACTTTTTTAAGCTTCGATATCTAAAGTATGAAGTTATACTTTCCGGAAGCAAGAGCAGAGTTGTTATTAAAATTCCTGAGAAAATAGCTGCTGAGAGTATCAAAGCTAACGAGCCGGTAATTTGCCAAGAAAAGAAAGACACTGTAATAACCGACACGTTTTGTAAGGCAAAAAAAACTGCCACTACTCCCAACAAAATTCCAACAACAAAAAATATTATCATACTTAATATGTCGAATTAGCTCGAAATATATTACAAAAAAAGTAATATACTTTAGAAAAATAAAAACTTTTTAGGTATTTTAGTCACTATTGACCAGAAAAATAAAACTAGAAATAATACTTCCAAACTCATTCTCAATTTTTTCCTTATCAAAAACTTTGATACCTTGGTCTGGTGAATAATTACCGATATTTGTAGAATGTATCGTATATTCTATTGAATAACAGTCCCCATCAAGAAGACCTCTGTAACTTGTGGTTTCATAAAAATTCCCTGCCCCAGCACCATTTGAAACAAATGAACTGAAAGGAAAACCACTAATATTTCCTTCGCCACCTTTCACTTCTCCATTTGCTGGAGTAGTACAAGCTTTTATTTCTTTTGGGTCAGTCGAAGCACCTATTTTTAGATTTGCATCTGAAAAATTTGTTCCTGGTAAATATATTTTTGGAATAATAACATGAGCAAGTATTAATCCTTTTCCTTTTGCATTATCTCTCCAGTCGGTACTCGGTAAAACATTCTCTTGATCTGGCTCGTATGTTTTAAAAAAAGGATTATATTTAAAAGTAAATTTATTATTTACTTCTGTAAATGTCTCCAAACAATCAGCTGATTTTATAAAAGTAGAATTTGAGTCATAGGTAATGTCTGTAAGATTTGCAAAATTTACTTTACCTTCTATGGTTGTCGCAACTGGACCAAAACCCCTTATAAAATTATCTCCTACTTTTTTAAAGATAACTTGCATCACAGAATCCATACCTTCAGAACTAAAGGAGTAATCTCCTACTAAAATTCCATCTTTATATGTACCAGTAAAAGCCCCAGAAGAACTATCTTTCTCATAATTATTGAAAGCCAAGAATCCAGTCACAACATCGTTTGTATTAGAGTTTATATTTAATGTATATACATCTTTACTAAGCTTTGCCACATAGCATCCTAAAATAGAGCTTTCATTTTGAACTACTACAGGAACCTCTTCTACTATTTCTGGACTTCGTAAAGCGAAGATTATCACAGCAGCTAAAACAATAAGCCCACCCGCTATTATTATTTTAAAATTATTTTTCATATATATTATGACGTTTTTACATGCTAAAAGTTACAAATAAATCACTTTTTCTCTTCAACTAAGTTTTTAACTCTAGACTTAATTATCTTAGAAATGAGAATCATGGGCAAAGGTTTACCTATCGGAAACTGTATTGCCCCTTTTGAAGTTTTATATTTTTCTAATTCTTTTTTAAAAATGGTTATTGGACTCGGTGTAGGATAAAAGCCAATATGCTTTTCATAAGCAGCAAAATGTAGAAGATTTTTATCGTTCAATCTAATAGTTGGCATACCGTAACGTATCGCCTCCTCACCTTTCGGCACGAGTTTCTTTATGGTATTTCTCAAAAGTACTAAATCTTTTTGAACACTTTTTGGAAAACTTTTTATATATTCATCAATATTTTTAAAATTTTTCATTGAGCTTTTTAATTTTCTTCTATATGTTTTTGGAAATTAACTAAGATAGCTTGCCAACCTGTTCTCTGCATCTCTTCTGGATTTTCATTTTCAGGATCAAATTCTTCTATTATCTTTACAGCATCCTCTCCTACTTTTTCAAAAGTGATTACTCCAGCTCGAGCGTCTGCTCCATCCATGATGTATTCTATTTTTTCAAAAGGCACTACTTTAGTATATGTACCAGTAAAATCAAAACTACTGGACCCATCTTTTGCGGACATACGAGTAAGGAACCTCCCTCCTTCTTTCAGATCATTTTCTGCATAAGGACATTCCCAATCATCAGACGCAAAAGCCCATTTTGTAATGTGTTCTGGCTCATTCCAAAATTTCCACACCTTTTCAATATCCCCTTTTATTATTGTTTCTACTTTTATTTTTTGCATATAAATATTTTTATCCTGAAACCACAACCTGAAATCCTCCGTAAGCAAAGCGTTTCATATCCATAGGCATAGACTTCTCGTTATACATTGGATCGTTCATCGCTGGGTCGGACATCACTTTTTTATTGACCTGGTCTCTGTGTGCGCGGGACTTGAAGACAATATAAGAAAACCACACAGTCTCATTCGGCTTAGCCTGGATCATTTTATGAAAAGGCAGGGTCACATGCTCTGGCTTCGAATCATCAATCATGCACTCCATATAATCCAGTGCTCCGTGCTTCATCCACGCTTTCTTGCCAAGCTCCGCCATCTTTTTGTAATCCGAAATTTTATTTTTCGGAACTACGAGCACAAAACCATCTACGTACTTTCCTATTTGTTTTTTCATATATAAATTGTATCAAATTTGAATTAATTAATCTCAAGCTCTATTTTGAAAATTTATATCTATCATGCACAACGACCCCTCCACTTATCGTACCGACAGCATTTGCGAGACGCCCGTATATATCTTTCTTTTCTTGTGTATCTGCTAAATCCAGAATTTGAGCAAGAGCTCTTTTCCCTCCAACCATAATATCTAATTTTCTCTGTTCTTCTGGTGAGAGGATTATTGCTTTCAATCGAGCTATTTTTTCTTTATATACTTCTACGTAAGGAGGATTTTGAATTTCATAAGTCTTTATATTTGTTTCTATTTTCTCTGGAGAAGCGAGATCCTCTGCATTAGTAAATAGTTCATTTAAATCCTTAGAAATCTCTTTTATCTCCATCAATTCATCTATTGGGTATTTACTTTCAAAATCCTCTACTAGACTCTCAAAGCTCACACTCTCATACTTACCTATTCTTATTTCTTGATCAGTGGGTGCGTCTGCAGGATGCATTGCCAAAAAATCATTTAAGTATGCTTGGTCTTCTATGTCTTGCAATTCCTTTGCACTTAATTTTCTTTCTACCTGTTGTTCTTTCATAAAGGCATTGTAACACTATTTTAATTTATCTCTCTTAGTAAACTCTCTATGTCGAGTGGCTCAGTGACCATTTCTACTTCTCCATCATTCTTTACCTTCCACTCACTTCTAGGACGGTCTACATACAACTCCACTCCATTGCCATCGGGGTCATTCAAATACAACGCTTCAGACACACCATGGTCTGCGGTACCGGTGAGCGGATACTGTGCATCGATAAGCTTCTGTAATATAGTCGCAAGTTCTTTGCGAGTCGGGTATAAAATTGCAAAGTGATAAAGCCCTGTGTGCCCCGCTGGTGGCGGAGTTGCATCTTTCCCGGCCCAAGTGTTGAGCGCTATATGGTGATGATATCCTCCAGCAGAAAGAAACACAGCGGATGTGCCATACCGAGCTGTGACTTCAAATCCTAATAAGTCACGATAAAAAGCGAGAGACCTATCTAAATCTCCGACAGTTAAATGTACGTGACCAATTGTAACTTCTGGATGGATAGGCATAGTTTAAATTCTAATTTATTAACTGGACTAATAATGGAAATTCTTTGTAAGGTTGGTTATAGAAATTTGAACCCATATGTCCTTCATGCAAAATAATTTGTGTTCCTCCAAGATTATCAAACATAATTCTTCCTTGTGTATCATCGCAAGTCCATGGATCATTGTCAGAGTTTATAAAAATTAACTTTTCTGCTTTACCTTTTATCTTTTCCCAGTTAAAATCCTCTACATTCTTTTCTGTCTCCGATGTAGTACGTAAAGCTTTAGCATAACCTGACACCAGAATCGATTGTTTTATAGGGCTCTCAATATTTTCTAATATACTTAAAATAAGTTGTGCTCCTGCTGAATGTCCTATAATTACAGTTTCAGAATTAAACTTCCCATTCTCTAATACAAAAGTAAGCCAATCTTTTAAATTTGGAATTTCAGCATTCGGTAGCTGTGGAAGCCATACCTCAAATCCTTTTTCCTCTAACTTTTCTTTTAAATAAGGAAACCAAAAGTCAGTATTTTTATCAGCCGTTCCATGTAGTATTATCGCATTTTTCATAATGTTTTTTTAATTTTAATTATTTTCAGCTTTTCTTGTTTGTTCAATCTCTTCAGTTCCCCTTCCCTAGTTCTAGCCTCTGCATACGTTTCAAACTCCTCCTTGTATTTCAACACCACTGGTCTTCGGATTTTGGTGTAGTGGGCGCCGGATTTTAGGTGGTTATGGGCGTGAAGTCTTTTTTCTAAGTCATTCGTCGAGCCGGTATAAAGAGTCCCGTCAGCACATTCGAGTATATATACGAAGAACATAATTAGATTCTAGCACTTTCACATTTTTTACTATCCTTGACTTTTTTAGGTTTTAATGATATAATATACAAATAGTAAAGCTCTTTCCAGTATGAGTGAGAAGTGTCCATAGTGCCTACAAATGGGCTTTATGAACACTTCTCACTAACAATTTTACAACATGAAAAAATTCATTTTCAGCCTCGCCTTCCTGATCTTTGCTTCTTCTTTGTACAGCTGCGCCGGTAGTAAAAACACCGGTGGATGGAAAGACGCTCAAAGACACAAAGGAATCGCCCGGCATCGCCAGTGCGGACACTAAAAAACCACTAACGTGGTAAAACACATGGGTTACCTTTCTCTGATCGGTAACCCATTTTTTATTTTCTTTTTAATATTATTTATTTAATAATTCTTTTGCACGATGGACCATATCTATCAAATCCAAACCTGAATGTGATTGTGAGTATCTTTTGATAAACTCTTCTATCTCTACCTCCTCTCTGCCAAAAGCATCTTCACTCGGCACAAATTCTCCTAGTTCAAAATTGTCTGCCATATATACAAGCATCACTTTATCTTTGTATTTACCTTCGTCATCTGACTCTATCAAAGCTAAAAGTTTTTCATTTTGAAAAGTCGCACCTCCTTCTTCTTGTACTTCACGGACAAGCCCTTCCAATACACTTTCCCCTTCTTCAACATGCCCCCCAGGTATATCCCAGCCACGTTCATTTTGAATGGCTAAAATTTTACCATCTTTTATTGCAATCAAAAAAACAGAACTTGTAAGTTCTCTAACAGGTAAAACAGTATTTTCATCTATATATTTTGTAAAAAATTGAGCCATACGGCTATTATATCAAATATCTAAATTTACACGAAAAACTTGTTTTTATATTAAAAAAGAAGTAAATTAAGTTTAATAAAACTGCTCTTCTCATGAAAGATAAAAATTTAGGGCACAAGCCCACGCATCGTGACAGCTTCTCTGTAAAAGCTAACACAGGGAAAGAACCAATATTCATAACTCCAAACTACACAAGAGAGAAAAAACGGATAAATCTCCAAAAAGAATACCCAAATAAAATTAGTCTCCCTGGACCTAGCAAAAGTCCAAAGGAAAAATAATTTCACTCTCAAATTATTCTTCGCCATGAAATATTCTTTGTTGTTACACGGAGCAACCTTAGTCTTTAGTATCGTAGCCTTTTCATATGTTTCATCATACGAAGAAGCACAATTGTTGCACGATATAAGTATGCTTTGGGCTTCAGTTTGTATGGGATTTTTCTTAATTTTTTGGATATCAAATAAAAAAATAAGTAAAAAGACCCTAGAGTCTTTTCTTATGATACCCCTCTTGGTATCTTTTCTTCCAAGGCTTTACTTTCACACGATAGACTGTCCATACACTCTTATCGAGGAAAGCTTCAAACACAATCACCCTGAATGCAGAATTGAAATTTATAGTTCAATCTTAGGTTCAATTCTTATTTCATTTTTTATCTTAAACATTCCTTCAAAAAACTCTTCGCCATAATAGTGAAGGGTTTTTTTAATTTAAAATATATAAATTAATTTAAAGGTTTATTCAAAAACACGACAGGTAAATTATGTTGACGACAAAATCTTTCTATCTTATCTGAACCATCTACATCTAAAGGTTTTTTTGTAATAGGATCAACAACTATTATTCCACCTTGTATCTCTAAATTTTCTTCCTTCTCTTTTTCTTCTCCGGTGATAACTACTTCATTATAAAACAAAGTATTCTCTATAATTTTCTGTGCTGAAATACTCTTTTCTTTTTTGATTTCACTGTTATCCGAATGCACCGTCACCATGGTCTCTGAATCAGCTTTTACAACTTTACTTTCTGGTACTTTTAAAATAAAACCATGATTACCGTACAGGGTATAATGCGCTTGGTCTATAACTGAAGTTGAAATATACTTTCTTTTTAAGAATTTCTCTGGTTCTAGAAGTGCATCTACATTTGCATTGCTATCATTTTCTTCATATTCAGTTTTAGAGATAACTCCTTTCAATATCTGCATCGAAGCAGAATTTGGAACGATAGCATGAACTATATATCGAAAATTTGATGGGTCATGCTCCTTTGGATCAGTAGTCTCCCATCCTGGCAACTTTTCAACTTTAGAATATTCAAGCAAAAGCTTCTCAACTCTTTCCTTTTCTTTTTCGAAATTTTCTTTTAATTCTTTTGCTAGATTTTCATTTGCTTCGACTTCAAAAAACCTCATCAAATGCTCTCTGTACGGCAAGTCTGGACACAAAGTTACGACCAAAGTAACAACTTCTTTATCAGCATTACCTATTCCAGCAAACATCTTTACAGCTTTATTGTTTTCATCAACTTTAATACGAGCAACCTGTTCTCTTTGAAAATAAAAATATAGGATATTTTTTGATTTTTCAGTGATAGTCCCTCGCTCCACTCTCACTCCATTTGAATTGTATATGTGCTCTTCTTTTGTTTCTAGATTTTTATTTTGAGGAGTTTCTAAGTCTTCAAGTGGAACAGTATCTAATTTATATAAAAAAGTTTTTCCCATCCAATTACTTTTTTCATATTTGATTTTTGCATTTTTTAAATGATCTTCAAATTGAACATCCGCTACGTCGTGAATAAAACACAGTACTTCTTTATCTTTATTAACTTCACTTTTAATACTTGCGACTATATCATTCGTACCTCTTAAAACAACACGAAAATGTTCTGGGTCATCTCTTAATTCATATTTTTCAATTCCTAAAGTATTCTTAAAATTATTAGCAAAGTTCCAAATAACAAACTTTTCTGGCTGTGTTTTTTTAGCCTCCTGTATATTTTTTTCTATTGCTCCAGAAGTACCTGGAATACCTATTTTTTCACTCATATTTATATATTAACTAATAAAAAAACTAATGCCTATGCCCATGACCCAAAGCACTTTTGCCTTTATAGCCTTTCAGTAAATGAACAGCTAGAAATGTCGTGATAGGCACAGTCAAAACCAAACCTATACTTCCGACTATTGTCCTAACTATTTCAGTAGCAAAAAGCTCTTGACTGATAATAAAACGAAAAGGATAATCGTAATTAGAGAAAAGTAAGAGCAGAGGTAAAGACGCACCAGTATATGCCAAAACCAAAGTATTAACCAAAGCTGAAACATGTTCTCTACCGACTCGCATTGCTTTTTTATAAACATCTTTCGCGCTCAAAGATTCTGAAGAATTATAAATCTCACTTACTACTGCAGCCTGAGTCACTGCAATATCGTCCAAGATACCTAAAACACCAATCAATATACCACCAAGCAACAACCCCTTAAAATTTAATTTCACAGCATTTCCAACATTCAAAAAAGAAGCCTCCTCAGAATCAAATCCTGTAAGTTGCATTATATATACAGAAAAAAATGCTAAAAATCCTGTCAAAATAACTGCAGTAAAAGTTCCAAAAAAAGCGACAGAAGACTCTCTATTGAAACCATGAGTAAAATAAATAGCAATAAATAAAATAATAGAAGCAAAACCAACAGAGACTAGTATCGGTGAATACCCTTTCGTAAGCATTGGTAAAAGCAAATAAATAATAACAAAAAAACCTCCCACTAAACTCAAGACAGATCGTAAACCCTGCTTCCCCCCAAAAGCTATGATAGCTAACAAAAATATTCCTAATAAAATTAATACAGGAAATTGTCTGTCACGTTCTCGTACTATATACTCACCTTCTCCTTCTAAAGAAATTTTTTCAATGAAAAACATATCCTCTTTTTCTAGTTTTATATAATCATTTGATAGGGTTATTCTCTTACCTTTTTCAGCACCGTCTATGATCTCTACTAAAAGTTTTTGATTTAAGACATCGACTCCCTTTCCCACTTCTTCTAAAATCACATTTTTTTGTTCACTTATAATTTCGACGACTTTCGCTCTTTGAATACTATTTATTTCTTGCGCATAAATAGGCACAGCAACAAAACACAATACGAATATAATAAATATCCTAATATTTACAGACTTAACAAAATTTAGACAAGAAAATAAACGTGACATGAATTTAAATTTAATTTGAAGAATCACAACCTACTCTATAATAAGGCAAAATACTAGCTTCTTGAGTAGTGTCTGGCACAAGCATGTCGCTCTCTTCTTTTAAAGGGTAACGCAATTTATCTAGACCAGTCTTATCTCCTCTCACTCTGTAAATTTCTTTTTCTTTATTTGCTGAACCTTCAATGACATAAGAAAAAACAACATT
>JBBTSS010000053.1:0-3213 GCA_038064635.1 Patescibacteria group bacterium | reverse complement strand
TTGGGAGATCGTCTAATGGTAGGACACGTCCCTCTGAAGGATGTTATCTTGGTTCGAGTCCAAGTCTCCCAGCCACAAAAAGTGTAAACTTATAAATAGATTCAAATATTCAAATGACAAAAGAACAACAAGACATTTTCTATAATCTTGAAACCAGTCTTCACAAAAAAGAAGTGAGAAATTCTCATGAAAAAGTTTCAGAATTGATTGCTGACGACTTTATGGAATTTGGAAAGTCTGGTGGAATATTTCACAAACAGGACACTCTGGAAGGACTTGGAAGTGAAACTACTGACCTTCAAATAACTGTGTCTGATTTCATGGCACGAGAACTTTCCCCTGAAGTCGTTCTTGTTACCTATACTGCATCAATGCTTGATAATGACAAAGTCACCACAGTATCTACTAATAGAAGTTCGGTCTGGATACTTAGAGATGGGAAATGGCAGATGACATTTCACCAAGGAACAAAAAAAATACTTAGTTAAAATAAAAACCATGAAAGAAGATATTAAAACAATAAATCGAATTTACGCTATGACTTTTGCAAGTGTTTATCCAATGTACGTTAAAAAGGCCGAGAGAAAGGGACGCACGAAAATGGAAGTCGATGAGATTATTCGCTGGTTGACGGGGTACACCCAGAAAGGTATGGAAATACAGATAAAAAAGCAAACTACGTTTGAAAACTTTTTCGCAGAGGCGCCCAAGATGAATCCATTGCGTAAGTTAATCACGGGTGTGATTTGTGGTGTGAGGATAGAAGAAATAAAAGACCCACTTATGCGCGAAATCCGCTATCTAGATAAATTAATCGATGAATTAGCAAAAGACAGAGCAATGGAGAAGATTTTACGGAAGTAGATTATATTGATTCGTGGTAAAATAAATATATGAAGAACTCGGTTTTGAAAATAATGGGTTGGGCTACGGTCGCACTGATCATTCCTTTGGCGGGGAATCAATTTGTTGAAGGTTGGAATTGGGAATGGAATGACTTCGTCTTCGCTTGGGTATTTTGGGTAGTCATGGCCACCACTATTCTTTTTTTAACAAAACGATTTACTAAACATCGATTAATCGTAGGCACGGTTGTCTTCCTTGTTTTTGCTTCTATTTGGGTAATACTCGCTACGGGATAAAAGTTAAAATCTAATTTATCGTGATATTATTAAAATATGATATCAAAAAATACAATTTGTCTTTGGTTTGATAAAGAAGCAGAAGATGCAGCAAATTTTTACGCTGCGACTTTTCCAGATAGCAAAGTAATTAATGTTTTTCGTGCACCTAATGACTTTCCAAGTGGAAAGAAAGATGATGTATTAACAGTAGAGTTCACTGTCTGTGGAATTCCTTGCGTCGGCTTGAATGGTGGTCCTATATTTAAGCAAAGTGAAGCATTCTCTTTTCAGATTGCAACGGACGATCAAGAAGAGACAGATAGGTACTGGAATGCAATTGTCGATAACGGTGGAATGGAAAGTGAGTGTGGATGGTGCAAAGATCAATGGGGCGTATCATGGCAGATCACACCACGCACACTGACCGAAGCTTTTATAGCTGGTGGCCCAGAAGCAAAACGTGCTTTCGATGCGATGATGGAAATGAAAAAAATAGACGTTGCGGCTATTGATGCAGCACGACGGGGTTAAGACCACTAAGTAAATAAAATATATGAAAAAAATAATAAACAAAATAAGTGAAGATATACAAAAATACAATAAAGCTTTATTAAAAACAGACAAAGAGATTTGTGAAATATTAGCAGAAGAGATAAATACAAACTTAAAAAATTCTGAAAACAAACTTTGGCATGGTCACCCTGTATGGTTTTTAGACGGAAATCCAGTCGTGGGTTACAGTAAACTAAAAGGCAATGTTCGACTACTCTTTTGGAGTGGACAATCCTTTAACGAAAAAGACTTAGCAAAAGAAGGTAGCTTTAAAGCAGCTGAAGCAAGGTACACTGAAGCATCTCAGATAAAAAAGAAAGACCTAAAACGTTGGCTCAAAAAAGCAAAAGACGTCCAATGGGATTATAAAAACATAGTAAAAAGAAAAGGAGTATTAAAAAAATTAAGCAATTAATAAATACTGACACTATGTGTATCACTCTTTACGACTTTTGTTGTAAATTATTTACTCTATAAAAATGCTATAATACACCTATGGAACCCCATAAATTCTTTACACGGCGAACAATCGGGTTTAGTATACTTCTCGTTATCGGAGGTCTTGTTATTAGTTTTTATGCATTAAATAATTACATATACAAAGAAAAGCAAGGAAATGCTGTGGTAACTCCTATTATGATACAAGGAGAAAATAAATATGAAGCTTTAAGCTTTATCTGGTCGTACGAAAAAGACAAAACATTAAATCCAGACGGTCAACCACAGAATAATATTTTTCTCGAAGTAAAGTACGCAAATGGAGTAGAGGAAAAAAAGTTGATTGACACAACGCCTGGTAGCTGTAATGACTTGCCCGACAAAGAAGCAGACAGTGTGCCTGATTCAACTAATATCCAATGTTATTATGCAGGACTAGGCTACCGTTTTAAAATAACAAAAAAGGAAAATCTATACCTAGTACAACGCAAGACATTCGAAGAAGCTTTACCTGATTATGATCACCCTAAATATGAATATGAAGTAGTATCAGAATTTCCACTTTACAAATAAAACAAAAGTTAAAAATAACTAATTTGACATAATAGTACATATATTATATTGTGAATTTAATCACAATACTTTCTCACAATTAAATACACAACAAAATGCAACAACTCCTTTCTAAAGTCCTCTTCGGACTATTTTCGTTTATGGCTGCCATCATCCTATTCAACATTTTCCCGATAGTAGTATGCCCTCTTATGTGGCTTCTATTTACGGTGGCTCTTGTTGGACAATTTTTCTGGCAAAGAGAAACAGCAATAGTGGCAAGAGTAGTCACAACAATTCTTTTTCTATTTGTAGCCTTCAGGATATACAATGGCTTCACAACAGATTTTACTATCAGTGCTCCTGATAGTATGGGTCTGAAGTTTATTATCTTGGCCTGTTTTTACGGACTCGGTGCATTGTTTATGTACCAAAAGACAGAAACCTTAAAAACCAGACAGTTCTTCGTTTTTCTTTCTTTTCTTTGTGTCCCAGGAATGGCTTTCACCGGCTATAAACTTCTGGAAGAAATCAAGTATGAGGAAAC
>JBBTSS010000052.1:0-4056 GCA_038064635.1 Patescibacteria group bacterium | reverse complement strand
CGGTACCTTGCGGTACTCCTGTTTTCAAGACAGGTGCACTAAACCACTATGCGACGCCTCCATTATTTAATTAACAAATTTACAATCTTTATCACGCAGACTTGTTTCGCACCAAATACTATGCGACGCCTCCGTGTGTTTGATTATAAAAGCTTGAATACAGGTTTAAAACAGCTCCTGTACTCAATAAAGAGATATTATCAGGAAATTTATTTTTATGCTAGTATTTCGGTATGAAGATTTTGGGAATAGACTATGGGACAAAGAGAATAGGCCTTGCAATGTCAGATGATGGAGGTACTATTGCATTCCCAAAAGGGATAATAAAAAATGATAGTACTGTACTAAAATATATAGAAAAATTAATAAAAGATGAAAATATAGAAGAAATTGTGATCGGAGAGTCATTAGACTTAGATGGAACGCAGAATAAAGTAAATGAAAAGATTCAAAGTTTTGCTAAAGAGCTAGAAAGCATGTTTAAGATAAAAGTTTCTTTTCAAAAAGAATTTATGACTTCAGTCGAAGCACGAAAGACAACAATTTTTAAAAGTAGTTTGAACCAAACACAGGCAAGTAGTCGAGTTAAAAAAGAAACAGGAGAAAAGGTGGATGCAAAAGCAGCAGCGCTTATACTTCAAAGGTATTTAGATAAAAAGAATAAATAAAATTATATGAAGAAAATTATATCAATAGACGATTTTATAAAAATAGATTTAAAGTTAGGACAAATTTTGGAAGTTGAAAAAGTCCCAGATACAGATAAGTTGTTAAAACTAAAAGTAGATATGGGCATGGTCTTAGTTACTGTGGGAGTTGGGGAAGAGCAAAAAACGGAAGAAAAAAAAGATATCAGGCAGATTGTTTCTGGTATCGCACTTTATTTTGAAGATATTCAAAGTCTTGTAGGGAAGCGTTGTATGTTTGTCGAAAATCTTGAACCTCGTACAATAAAAGGATTAGAAAGTCAGGGGATGATACTTGCTGTATCTACGGAAGATGGTAAATTTTCTTTGCTTACAGCGGATGATTCTATACCAGTCGGTACTTCTGCAAAATAAATTTTGTTTTTCACAAAATTTCTTTGGATAATTCTTTCACCAAAGGTATAATATACAGGTAATGTTTAAAAATTCTTATGACAAGTTTTTTCCTACACCTGATTTTTTGAAGATGCCTTCATTTGGTTTGGATATTTCAGATGAGTCATTGAAGTTTATAGAACTTGTAGCCACAAAAGACGGTATAAAAATAGGTAAATACGGAGAAAAGAAAATACCTTCTGGTATTGTAGAATCTGGAAAAATAATAGATCCTAAAAAAATGGAAGAAATACTTTTGGTTCTAAAAAAAGAACAGAAGATCAAGTCTGTCCGTGTTTCTTTGCTTGAAAATCAAATATATCTTTTTTCAGTTTCTTTAGAAAAAGAAGGACTGACTAGCGTCAGAGAGGCAATAGAACTTTCTTTAGAGGAACATATACCTATACCCGCGCCTGAGGCAATATTTGATTATGAGATTTTATCTGAGACAGATACGATGCTTGAGTTGCAGGTGGCAGCTATACCAGAGAATGTCATAGACAGTTATCTTACTGTTTTTAAGGATTGTAATTTAACAGTACATTCTTTTGAGCTTGAACCACAAGCTATAACACGAGCTATTATAAAAAAGGGAGATGTGGAGACTTATATGATAGTGGACTTCGGAGAGACAAGGACCGGTATATTTATAGTCTCAAGAGGTATTGTCATGTTTACTTCTACATTAGAGATAGGAGGGTCTTCTTTGAATAATATGATTCAAAAAAGTTTTAATGTTTCTTTTGAAGAAGCTGATAAAATGAAAAAAGAATACGGCCTACAAAGAAACACAGTTAATAGAGAGCTTTTTTCTGTTTTATTGAATAGTGTTTCTATCTTGCGCGATGAAATAGTAAAGCATCAATTGTATTGGAACACTCACAAAGATGAAGATGGAAAAAGTAGTCCACAAATAAAGAAAGTATTATTATGTGGAGGGGATTCAAATCTTATCGGTTTAGCTGAATACCTTTCTGTAAGTATGAAGACTACTGTCGAGATGGCCAATGTATGGTCTAATATCGCAGATACAAAATATTACGTTCCAGAGATGAGTTTTAAACAAGCATTATCATTTGCAGCGGCTTTGGGCCTTGCGTTAGGGGACTTTGAAGATGATTAATTTAACACCAAATCAAGAAAAGAAAAAATTGATAAATGATTTCTACTTACGATTAGTAGTAGTATTTATCATTGTGCTTGGGGTTTCTGTTATTATCTCTTCTTTTGCTCTTGTTCCTGCATATTTATTTTCTATGACTAAAAAGAATTTTTCAAACGAAAAGCTTTTAGTACAAAAAAGTTTACCTGTGCCGGAATTCGACCAAAAAACTTTATCCTTGATAGGAGAGCTCAATTCAAAGCTTAGTTTGGTAGAAAACTCAAAAAAGAATAAATTTTTAGTTTCTGAAAGAATTATTAATGAGATCATTTCAAAGAAAACTCCAGACATAAAGATAACGAGCTTTTCTTATCTGAATGATCCGCTTCGGGGGAAAGTGATAAATGTCAGAGGTATTGCTCCTTCTAGAGATAGGCTTTTGATTTTCCGAATGGCTTTGGAGGGAGATAAGAATTTTACAAAGGTCGACTTACCTATATCAAACTTTATCAAGGGGTCAAATATTCAATTTGATTTAGACCTTGTTGCTTTATAACATGCCAAACAAATCACAAAGACAATACTTAATAGGATCATTTATTTTTTTGCTTTTGACCGGTGGAGCTTTTGCTTTTCTTTATATTCAAATACGGAATAACAACATCGCTTCACAGGAAGCTGAAATCGAATGGAACAGTGAAAGTTCAAAATTAAATGAAATAAAGTCTTTAAATCTTTCTATTCAAACGATAGATACAGAAAAGGCATTGTTTGAGTCCCATTTCTTAAAAAGTTCTGATATTGTTTCTTTTTTGGATACTATTGAAAGTGCAGCAAAAGATGTGAATGTAACGGCGGAGATAGTGTCAGTAGATGATGTTACGGACACTACGAGTTTGACCATCGGCATAAGGTCCTCTGGTACTTTCGAGGGTCTGTATAAATTTTTGATACTTCTTGAGAATTTGAAATACGAGATTGATATAGCTTCTATGGAATTAAACAGAGCGTCAGTTGGAGAAGTAGAAGGTGTAATAGATATAAAACCAGAATGGAAAGCTAACTTTAAGATAAGACTTTTAAGTTTTGTTAAATAAATTTTATGGAATTTAAATTAGATTTTTTAAAAAAGAAAAAGAATTTTAAAAAGAAGGACAACCCGGCTATTGATCCAAATGTGTATTGGCGTGTTATGCTCTTTTTGGGACTTTTTATTGTTTTAGTTTCTTTAGGTCTTGGATTTTATTTAGTAAAAGAAGTAAACAAAGAGCCAGAGACTCCACTCTCTTATCAGAGTCTTGATGGTAAGATTTCTAAGAAGGGTAGGATAGATGCTGTTCTTGAATATTTTGCTAATAAAGAAAAGAAATCAGAGGAAATAAAAAGCTCCACAGAGCCCATCATTGACCCATCGATTTAAAAATGCTAATTTAGACATACGGGTAGGTTATACGCGCTTAGCTGTCTTGGTATATAACAGTAAAGATGGTATATAAGGTAGTGTTTGTTAAAAAGTAAATACATGCGCGCTTAGCTCAGTTGGTAGAGCAGCGCTTTTACACAGCGAAGGTCGGGGGTTCAAATCCCTCAGCGCGCACAGAGAAAGATGAAATGTCCCTGTAGTTCAATGGATAGAACTGCGGACTTCTAAGCCGTCGATGTTGGTTCGATTCCAACCAGGGACACAATGAAAATAAACATCCTATATGAAGATCCAAATATCCTGGTTATTGATAAACCAGCAGGTATTTCTGTGCACGAAGACGGCAGGACCAAAGAGAAAACTCTTACTGATTGGATTTTGAAAAATTATCCAAAAATGAAAAATGTAGGGGAGCCAATAGTAGCAGGAGAGAAAGAAATAAAACGCCC
>JBBTSS010000051.1:0-7172 GCA_038064635.1 Patescibacteria group bacterium | reverse complement strand
AGCTACAACGGCTTATTAACTTTTATATTTACCAAAACAGCTACAACGGCTTATTAACTTTTATATTTACCAAAACAGCTACAACGGCTTTTGACTACTGTGATAGTACTACAATTTTCACTTATTTTCAAACAAAGCTTCATGTTATAATAGTAAGTCGAATTATTAATTAAAAACTTTATAAAATTTATGAAAAAATTATTACCTTTATTAGCTATTGCTGTATTATTTAGTACTTCTTTCGCTTTTGCTCAAGATGGTACATCTAACACCGGCACAACTACACCAGTAGCTACTACAACTAGTGTTAACAATATGCAATGTATCCAAACAGCAGTAGCAACAAGAGAAGCTGCAGTAATAGCTGCATGGACTACATTTTCTAGTGCTACTAGTACAGCATTATCTGCTCGTGCAACAGCATTGAATACTGCATGGGGTATGACTGATGCTAAAGCTCGAAGAACTGCAAGAAATACAGCTTGGAGCACTTACAAAACTGATGCAAAAAAAGCTGGATATGATTTAAAGATGGCCAAAAGAACAGCTTGGGAAGCTTTCAAAACTGCTTCAAAAGGATGCAAAACTCCTGTCGTAGAATCAGAACCAGCCCTTGGTCTTTCTCTTTAATTATCAAAGACAACACCATAATAAAAAAGAACTTGGGTAATCCAAGTTCTTTTTTATTTATATAAGCAAATTAATTCTTTAAATTAAGAAAAGGTACAGAACTATTTGGTATCATTTGAGTTGGCAAATGACCGTCCCATTTTTCTATTGCCTTAAGTTGAACATAATCAGAACCACCTTGTGCAGCTAAAGCTTGAGCAGAAATTCTCTGAGCTTCCGCTGTGGCTTTTGCTGTTTCTATCGTCTGTTGTGCTTCATATTTAATTTGCTCAAGTTTATTTTTTTGAGTTTCTGCGTTTTGAACTGCTGTAACTTTATCTTCAATAGCTTTATTAAAAGCAGATGAAAAATCAAAATTAGTTAAATTAGATTGTGAAAGAATAGCACCTTTAGCTGGAAGTTGTTCACTAAGAAGAGAAAAAACCTTATCACTTATCTCAAGTCTTTTCGTTACAAGTTCTTCCGCAGTGTACTGCGCAGTAATACTTTTCACAGTTTCTCGGATTATTGGCTCTACAATCGCAAAACCAAACTGTTCTGCTGATCGATAATTAGTATATATTTCTATTGCATTCATTGGATTGACACTGTAATTAACTACAATATTCGCCCAGACAGCCTGTAAATCTTTGGAAGAGGCAGATAAAGCTGATGTATCCATTGCATCACCTTCCACTCCATTTTTATCGTAGTCAACTGTTTTTACTTTTATATCTATTTTGTGTACTTGTTCCATAAAAGGAACCTTCATATATATACCTGGTTGAATTGTACCTACCACCTTACTAAATCTTGTTCTTACACCAATTTCCCCAGCTCCTATGGTACCGAAGGTACCAAATAACAATATTAAAACCCCTATACTTATAAACAAATTCTTGGCTATCTTTGATATATTTATATTGGAATAATCAATCATATATTTAAGCAGTAAGATGCAAGCTATTTATGGATTAACTACAAAATAGCATTTTTTAACAATAAAATGCAAATTGTCAATAATAAAGTGGCGCGACCGAGCGGATTTGAGGGTCAAGTTTCTAAGTCGCTACGCTCCTAAGAACTTCCTCCCCGAGCTCACCTGTCGCAAAGCGACAAGGCTCCGCTTGTTCAAACCCGACACAAACAAAGCAGTTTGTTTGCTCTTTCGTCATGCTAGAAATAAAAATACAGTAGCCGAAGCTACTGTATTTTTATTTTGCGCGACCGAGCGGATTTGAACCGCCAACCTCCCGCGTGACAGGCGGGTGCTCTAACCAATTGAGCTACGATCGCATATTACTTATTGTGTGGAAAAACAAACTTATTACAAACATAGGTATTTTCGCTAACCAAAACAACTACGATCGCATAATTCTTACTAACTTAAAAAACAAACTATTTACAAACGTAGGTGTTTTATTTAACCAAAACAGCACGATCGCAACTTCTCTAAATTACCACAATCCAGCAAAGATTGCCAGGTAATGTGTCGGCGGGTGGACTTGAACCACCTACCTTGGGCTTATGAGTCCCACGCTCTAACCAGATGAGCTACGCCGACTTATACAGCATGAGACATAGATGGCATGTCACTTGCCGACTCTGCCAAAAAGCAGAAATGTTGCGGGGTCCAGAATCGAACTGGAGCCTCAAGGTTATGAGCCTTGCGAGATACCTCTTCTCTACCCCGCTATAAAAACGATACGCTATTATATAACAAAACTTTTAAAAAGTAAATTATTTTAGATGTATCCAAATTCTCTAAATATCTGCTCATATAGAGCTATTACCCTTTTAGCTTCACGCGTAGTTAAAGTAAAAGCACTACCTTCATGGGCTATTCTATTTCTTACGGTATGTACTTCCCATGCAGCAGAAAGACTATGAAACTTATCTCTATCAGCAAGTTTCAACTTCTCTCCTAAGTTCTCCCCTTTAAACCCTAATTCATCCATAAGATCAGCCAACATCTCATCTGCATCTATAACAGCCACTTTCCAATCAGCTTCATTTTCTGAAGATAAACTTTTCAAAACACTTACCCAACGAGGATTTTTTGAAACAGACTCTATCCCTTTTTCTGCTTTCGCTTCTTTTTCTTTTTGTTTATGAGCGTACTCATGTATCTCATGATGAAGATGCTCATGTTCTTTCTTTCTAATCTCAAGCATTCTCACAGCACAATAACAAATGACTGTAATAAAAAACAGCAAAAGAAAATATAAGAAGAATTTAAATAAATTTAAACTCCAATCAGAATTTACTACTGGTGAATTTGCAGCATCTCCTAAACGTACATCTACTCCAGACCCAGTTTCAGAATCAGAAAAATACCCACCTATATTATGAAAAAAAGCGTATATTTTATAAAAAACATAGTCTAAATTCACAAAAGCAGGTTGAGAAAGTTGCGTTGTGTCTAAATTGATATTAGATGCATCCATTACATTTTAATAAATAATAGTAATGTTAAAATTATAACACATTATTTATCTTAAACTCTCAAATCTTTTTCCTATATCAAATAAAGCCTTCTCACAAAAATGAGGTGTAGTAAACTGCACAGAAAAAGGAAGTCCTTCTTTTGAAAAACCAGAAGGTAATGCAATACTCGGTGTGCCTGTTAAATTTGCTGGTGCATTGAACAAATCACAAAGATACATTGAGACTGGGTCATCTATCTTCTCTCCTATCTTAAAAGGTAAAAATGGTACAGTCGGAGTCATTATAAAATCAACTGTTTTAAAAGCTTCTTCTGTCTCTTTCATGATGGCACGTCGTACTTTCCAAGCTTTATTGTAATAAGCATCATAAAATCCGTGGGAAAGAATATAAGAACCTAAAATAATTCTTCTTCGAGTCTCAGCACCAAAACCTTTTGAACGAGATTTTTTAAACATATCTGATACAGACTCTCCTTCTACTCGAAGTCCATATCGTACTCCATCAAAACGAGAAAGATTTGTAGACACCTCTGCTGGCATGATTATGTAATATACAGCAAGAGAATATTTTGAAAAAGGTAACTTTATATCTACTATTTCATATCCATCATTTTTTAATTTTTCCACAGATTCTTTGAAGTTCTGCATTATTTCTGCATTTAATCCATCTTCAAATAAATGCCACGGTATACCTATCTTTTTAGTTTGAATATTTTTCTCTGGTGTACGCTTTTCTTCTTTGATAGATGTCGCGTCGTTTTTATCATGTTTAGAAAGTGTATTAAAGACAATCTCCACATCACCCACAGTTTTACCTATTGGAGAGACCTGGTCGAGTGAATTACCCATAGCAATAACTCCATGTCTTGAAATAGAGCCATAAGTAGGTTTGAGTCCTACAACACCACAGAAAGCAGCCGGTTCTCGAGCAGAGCCACAAGTCTCTGTACCCAAAGAAATTAAAGCCATATCCGCTGCCACAGAAGCAGCAGAGCCACCGGAAGTACCTCCTGGCACACGAGTTAAGTCATAAGGATTCTTTGAAGGACCATAAGCAGAATGCTCCGTAGAAGAGCCCATGGCAAATTCATCCATATTTACCCTGCCCAAAAATACTGCTCCAGCATCTTTTAATTCTTTAATTACTGTTGCATCATAAGTAGCTACATAGTGTTCGAGAATTCTTGAACCAGCAGAAGAAACTTCACCTGTTACTAAAATATTATCTTTTATAGAAAACGGGATACCAGTCAAAAGAGTGTCTTTATTTTCAGTAAACATTTTCTGCGCTTTTTCTGCTTGTACTAAAACATCATCGTACAATTCTAAATAAGCATGAATAGCTTCATTTTTTTCTTTTATCACATTCAAATAAGCTTCAGCAAGTTCTTTGCAAGAATATTCCCCTTTTTTCAGACTCTCATGTGCTTTTTCTATTGTTAGGTTCTTTAAATCAATCATAAAATTACAAAATCTTTTTTACTTTTACAAAATTGTCCTGAGAATTCGGAAATTGACTCAAAATACCAACCACATCAAAATCTCTTTCTTCGACTTCGTCTTCTCTCCAGGCATTTCTATGCTCGTATTCTATCTCCACCTCTGGGACATCTATGTCTTCGATCTGCTTTACATAAGCCAAAATACCATCCATGTCAGCAAGGATTTTCTCTTTTTCTTCTTGAGTTAATTCAATTTTAGCCAATTCAGCTAGGTTTTCTATGTCTTTAAGTTCCATAGTGCGATTATAACAAAAATAATACAAAAATTCTATTAAGTAAAAATTATTTTTACTTACCCGTAAGAGCCTTAATTCTAGCTTCTACTGGTGGATGAGTAGCAAAAAGTCCTGCGACTTTTTTACCAATATGATAACCCTTTGGGTCAGCGAGGTACAAATGTGCGATAGCAGAACTCTGTTTTCGCATTGGTTGACTATATTGTGAAATTTTACGGAGTGCATTTGCAAGTCCTTCTGGATAACGAGTAAGTAACGCTCCAGAAGCATCAGCGAGAAATTCTCTTTTTCTTGAAATAGCGAGTTGAATAAGTGTTGCAAAAATAGGAGCAAGAATAGAAAGCACGATACCCACAATCATTAAAATTCCTCCAGCCTTATTGTCGTCATTATCCCTACTCCCTCCAAAAAGCATGCTTCTCATAAACATATCAGCAACAATAGACACAAACCCAACAAGCACTACCACGACAGTCGAAAGAAGCATGTCTCTGTTTCCTATGTGGGAAAGCTCATGCCCTATCACTCCTTCTAATTCGTTTTTATCTAATATCTGAAGAAGTCCTGTAGTCGCAGCTACGACTGCGTGATTTTTATCTCGCCCAGTTGCAAATGCATTTGGTGCAGGATCATTTACTACATAAACCTTCGGCATCGGAAGTCCTGCGGCGATAGAAAGATTTTCAACAGTAGTATACAAATCAAAATACTCTTCCCTCTTTGCTTCTTTCGCTCCAGCTAAAGTGAGTACTATCTTATCTGAAAACCAATATGAAACGACGTTCATAACAATACTAAACAAAACAAAAAAATATAAAATACTAGGATTTTGATAGTAATAAGAGAAGAACCATCCAAGGGCAATAACAACTCCAAAAAAAGCTGTCATCAGTATCCAGGTCTTAGTAATATTTTTTGATTGTTGGGTATATAATGAAGCCATTTTATTTTAATTTATAAACATCTACATTGTTTGCTTTATCTTCAGGAAGATATGATTGATAATAAACACTTTCACAAATAGATAATGTGGTTTTACAAAGGCTAGTCTCTACGTCAGGTGTTGCTTTATGTCCTCCACACGTTTCAATCTCTATCCCTTTATCGTCATAGAAAGTTGTTGGTGCATCAGCTATGCCAGTATTTAGATACAATGCGAAAAGTCGCACACCATCCTTTTTACATTCTTTTATATCAGCATTAGGATTTGCTACTACTAAAGACTTCAAGAAAGCTAAAACTAGATCTTCAGATGGTTTTATTGGTTGAGTTTGAGGTGTTTCCTCTATGATAATAGGTATTAAGATACTCTTGTCGTGTTCTGGTAAACCAGAAGCGTTATCGTTGTGTATTTCAAAATAAGCAGGACCGACTGGGAGATTTGTAAAATCAATATTTCCTTCAAAAGAAACCAGCCCTGAGGTCATCCAATCAGTCTTCGCTATACCATTACTAGCTTTCAATAAATTTTTATTTTTATCTAGAATATTTATCAAAATATTCCCTTCAAAAAAATACCCTCCTTTTATGTCCCCTCTGTAAGACAATACTCCATGTACTCTTTGACTTGGTAAAATTGAAAACATTACTAAATCATCCTTGTTGCCAAGAATTTGAATATCTTCATTTGAAATTGGTTGAATATTCGTATTATCCTTTTTCTGAAAATACCAAACGACCACAATCAAGCCGACTAAAAATACACTAGCTAATGCAATTTTTCCAAATTTTGTCATAAGATTTATGTTTAATTTTTAAAACTTCACTTCTACGTTTTGTTGAGCTACGTCGCCATCAGGTAAATCAAAGAATTCCATCTTTTTAAAACCAAACATTCCGGCGATCACATTTCCTGGGAATTGTTGTACTCCTGTATTTAAGTCTCGAACATTTGTATTGTAAAATCTTCGTGCTGCTTGAATCTTATTTTCAGTATCAGCAAGTTCACGTTGTAATTCTATAAAGTTTGTATTTGCTTTAAGATCTGGATAAGCTTCTGCAATACCAAAAAGTCCAGTAACAGCAGCTCCGAGCATCGCTTCAGACTTTGCATGGTCGCCCATAGTCTTTGCACCCATAGCAGCCGCACGTGCTTGAGTGACTTTTTCAAAAGCAGTAGACTCGTGAGTTGCATAACCTTTAACAGAATTCACTAAATTAGGGATAAGATCATATCTTCTTTTTAATTGAACTTCAATATCAGACCATGCTTCATGCGCACGATTTACTAAAGAAACAAATTTATTGTAAGACATGATAACCCACAGAACCACCAAACCTAACGCTATTATTATGTATTTATATTCCATATATTTTATATTATGTTGCTAATAACTAAATACACCTATACAGATGTATAGGTGTATTATACCAAAAAA
>JBBTSS010000050.1:0-2835 GCA_038064635.1 Patescibacteria group bacterium | reverse complement strand
AAAACTGGTATCACAGAATTAGAAGTAGCAAATTTTATTAAGAAATCTTTTATAAAACATAGTGCGCCGATACTTTCTTTTTCACCTATTGTTGCTTTTGGCAAAGGTGCGGCTGATATTCATCATGAACCAGGAAAAGCAAAATTAAAGAAAGGGGACATAATCATGCTTGATTTTGGAACTACTGTGAACCATTATTGTTCTGACATGACTCGTACATATTTCTGGGGTGAACCTAATGCAAAGCAAAAGAAAGTATATCTTGATGTTTTGGAAGCCATGAATCGCGCATTTGATACAGTAGGTAAAGGGGAGAAGAATGCAAAGAATATTGATGCTTCAGCTAGGAAATTTCTAGCTAGAAAATACAAAGACAATTTTCAACATGGTCTTGGTCATGGGGTTGGCACAGTCATTCACGAATGGCCAAACTTTAAGCCTAAAAGTGAAGATACTTTACCAGTAGGTTGTGTCATGACCATAGAACCCGGTATATACCTCAAAGGTTTCGGTGGAGTACGTATCGAAGACATGATACTCATAACAAAGAATGGCTACAAAAATCTTACTAATGTGCCGAAGGATTTAGAAAGTGTTATATTAAATAAGTGAAGATAATAGTAGACAATTTGGCAACGGAATATAAAGATGAAGGGGCAGGAAAAGTCTTACTTTTTTTACATGGATGGAAAGATAGTTTAGAAAGTTTTGATCAGATTATACCTTCTTTAGCTTCTGAATATAGGGTTATTCGGCTTGATTTACCTGGTTTTGGTAAAACAGCTTTACCTAAAGAAACATGGGATTTAGACAATTATATTGATTTTGTAGATAATTTTGTTAAAAAACTAGATATAAAAATATACGGGATTATAGGACATTCTTTTGGAGGAAGAATAATCATCAAAGGTGTCTCAGATGAAAAATTAAAGTCAGAGAAAATTGTCCTTATAGGTTCTGCAGGAATTGCAAAAAGAAAAACTTTAAAAAATTATTTTTTTACGGTAATTGCAAAGATAGGTAAACTTGTCACTTATATACCACCTTTTTATTTTTATAGAAATATTTTTAAAAAAAAGCTTTATAGTTTTGTGGGTAGTGATTATTTTAATACTGGGGCATTAAAGAATACTTTTTTGAAAGTTATAAAAGAAGATTTGAGTGAATATGCGAAGAAGATAAATACACCGACAATTTTGATCTGGGGCATAGATGACACAGAGACACCAGTGACTGACGGAGAAAGGTTAAGTGGCATGATAAAAGGTTCAAGGATAGAAAAGATAGAAAATGCTGGGCATTTTGTGCATAAACAAAAATCAACAGAAGTTACTAAATTAATTAAAGAATTTCTAAAATAAATTTATGCTAAATATATTTCAAAAATGGCTTTCCACATATAGCATCAAATATCCTCGTTCTATTGTATACATGTTGCAATCAAGTGAGTATAAATTAAGGGGCTATTTTGCATGGCTTGTAAATATAAAAAGTTTCAAAAAAGTAGAAGTTAGAAAAAAATTTGTGCCGACAAAAAAGGCGTTACTCTTACTTTCTATCTCATGGTTAATTTTCGTTAGTACATTTGTAGTATCTTTTTATTTCCTTAAGTCTTCAGAATATATATTATTTTTTGTGATGGTCATTTTAGCCCCATATATTTTAGCTTTTGGTATAGCTATTCCTCTTATTTTGATAAAAATTTTTATTCAAATTCCAATACAATATTTTATTGTTCAAAAATCTAAAAAAAAGCTGAAGACTCATAAAGCTATAAAAATAGGTATTGCTGGGAGTTTTGGTAAGACTACAATGCGTGAGATTTTAAAAACAGTTTTGAATGAAGGCAAGATTGTAGCTGCTCCTCCAGAGAATCATAATACCCTTTTAGGAATTAGTAATTTTATAAAGAACCTGAAAGGAAATGAAGAGGTTTTGATATTTGAATTAGGTGAGTACTACAAAGGAGACATAAAAGAAATGTGTGAATTTGTACATCCAGACCTAGGAGTAATCACCGGAGTAAATGAAGCACATTTAGAAAAATTTAAAAGCTTAGAAGTAACAGCAAGTACTATATTTGAACTTGCTGATTGGCTTGTCGATAATCCAGTATATGTAAACGGGGAAAATACATTAGCAAAAAAACATGCATTAGAAAAACATATAGTATACACAAGGGATGGTATAGAAGAATGGAAAGTTATAAATATGAAAACGGATTTGTCTGGTACTTATTTTACAGTAAGTCGTAATATGCAAAATTATGATTTCCACTCAAATCTTTTAGGGTTGCATCAAGTAGGACCATTACTTTTGAGTATTCATCTTGCTTTGCGTTTAGGTGTATCTATTGAAAATATTCAAAAAGGTATTTCTAAGACAAAACCTTTTGATCATCGATTAGAACCAAAAGTAGATAAAAGTGGAGTTATAACTATCGATGATAGTTATAATGGCAACCCTGATGGGGTAAAAGTCGTGATCGAATTTTTGGCTGGTTTACAGGGTTATCGCAGATTTTATGTAACTCCAGGACTTGTAGAAATGGGTAATAAAACAGAAACAGTACACAAGCAGATCGGTAGACAGTTAGCTCAGGCAAATATAGAAAAGGTAATTTTGATTCGAAATTCGGTGACGCCATTTATAGAGAGTGGTTTGAGAGAAGTTGGTTTTAAAGGCGAAATATTGTGGTTTGAAAGTGGTCTTCAGGCTTTTAGTGCATTGCCACATTTAACAGCAAAAGATGATGTGGTATTATTACAGAATGACTGGCCAGATCAGTATTATTAGTTTAAATTTGTAGTATATTAAATATGAAAAAAAATAATA
>JBBTSS010000049.1:0-7692 GCA_038064635.1 Patescibacteria group bacterium | reverse complement strand
ATGCCATCTGAATAGATCTTTGCGCTCCGTGACCAAGTGATGATACGTCTCTTCCGTTTAATATTTGCTCTTCGTAAACCTTGATTGTTCCTTTATTAAAAACCTCTTTTAATTCAGGTGTTGGTATGTGAATTTTAATATTTATTCCAGGAAAAAAAGAATCAATTTTACTATTTACTTGAGTATCAAAATTAGTTAATTCTGCGACACGAGCATTTCCGTCTGCACTCAAAAGACCCTTTACACCATCAAGAGCAGTTTTTACATCCATACCATATTGTGTTTCAATCGGACCAAGAATCTCAGCGAGTAGTTTCGCAATGGTAGTACCTGCCTTTGATTTACTTACGTCTTCTTCTGAATTTTCCATTGCACCAATTTGAATTGGTTCAGGAAAAAGAACAGATAACGCCTCAGTCAATCCATTTGGGTTTGGAACGTATTTATTGTTACTATCGTCATATACTTCAATTTTAATTTTTGCTACTGTATCGCCTGGTGAATTTTGAATCTGTCTGATATTTAATACTTCACCTGTAATATATTTTTCTATACTGGTTTTATGACCAGGATCCATTGCTTGCAACAAAGTCGAGCTTATCCCTTCAATCTTACCTTCAATAATTATCGGTTGGTCAGTCTGATTAAAACAATCAGAACTCAGGCTTGTTCTACGTAATAGCCATTTTATTGCACTAAGTATATTTGATTTTCCAGCGTTGTTATAACCAACGAGCGCTGTATAATCTGACAAATCAAAAGTTTCATCAATTATTGATTTGTAGTTTTTTATTTTAATTTGTGAAAGTCTATGATTCATTAGGAATTCACAAGCTATTTGCGTTGCTGTTGCTTGTGAGCCACAATAATTTGTTCGCCGTCGCTCACAAATTTTCCAGCCCCGGACTCGGCTATTTTTCTGCTGAAAAATTATGCCTCCGTCTTCACATTTCGCTCGCAGATAAAGCAGTTTATCTGCTTTTCGCTCATGTGACCCTACAGAGAATCGAACTCTGATTACCGCCTTGAAAAGGCGATGTCCTAACCGTTAGACGATAGGGCCAATATTATTTATTTTTCTACAAAACTTCTAAATTCTTCCGTTAGCCTCGCCCGTGGCCGTTCTATGGCCGAGGGACGATAGGGCCAATAGGCCGAGTAGTTACAGGGCCAATGTATGTATACTATAATATTTTTTTAAAAATGGCAAAATTTTAGTTTGGTTTAGGATTTAAGCAAATGGGTTTAAATTGACGTTAAGCTAAATATGTTGTAGTGTAGACGTAATATTCAGCTCTTTTATAAAGAAGTTTTAATTGTGGCCACAGTAGTCTGTTGGTCTTTTGTGGCCACAATTTAAACTTTCACATACATTATGCAAAACATCCATAAAAAGAATCTCGTTACCATTGCAGACCTGTCACCACATGAGTTATGGCGACATTTCGCTGCTATTTCTGGGATCCCCAGGGGGTCTTACAATGAAGAAAAAGTAGCTTTGCATATCTACGACCTGGCTGTTAGCCTCGGCTATCAAGCCATAAAAGACCGTGTAAACAACGTACTGGTTAGTCTTCCTGCGACACCTGGCTACGAACACTTAGAGAAAATCTGTGTTCAAAGTCATACCGATATGGTACTTCAGCCCAAGAAGGATATTTTCCCGATTGAGTTGTTTTTGGAAGGTGGTAAAGTTTCCACCAATGGAAAAAGCACCTTAGGTGCAGACAATGGCATCGGGGTGGCCGCTATGATGGCCATCATGACTGACAAGAGTTTCAACCACGGACCACTCGAATTGTTATTTACGACGATAGAAGAGACCGGTCTCGAAGGAGCCAAAGAGTTTGATTACAGTTTATTGGAAGCAAAAATTATCTTCAACCTCGACACCGAGGATTGGGGTCAATTTTGTATCGGCTGCGCCGGTGGAACACGTTTTACTGGTAAATTTAAACCGGACTACTCTCCATTAGAAGGCGAATATTTGAAATACAGTATCACATTGTCGGGTCTGCTTGGCGGACATTCCGGCGTGGAAATCCATTTAAAAAGAGCGAATGCTATCAAACTTATGGCTGAGCTTCTGGAGCAACTTCAATGGCTCGGTGTTGTGATGGCTGATCTCAAAGGTGGTAATGCTGCGAATGCTATTCCAAGCAAGGTCAGAGCGGTTATCGCTATACCAAAAGAAAATCTGGCCAAAGCACTCAATGCGATAAAAATCTTTCAGGAGATTGTTTCGAAGGATTACGAAAAAGAAAGTCCTATGCTTCGATTCAGAAACCTGAAATTTAAAGGTAATGAAAAATTCTTCAGCCCGGATTCTCAATTTGGTATTTTGAAACTTTTGAATGAAATACCTGATGGTGTCATTACAATGGAGCCGACGAATAAAAACCTGGTTCAAACTTCCAGCAATGTCGGCATTGTTGGTTTTGAAAGAGGAAGTTTTGCCGTCACCCTGCTTTATCGCAGTTCAGTGGCTCTTCAGATCGAAGAATTAGAATCGTTTTTCAAAGGTATGTTTTTTGGCAATTCTGCCATTGAAGTCTCAGGCAAGTATATGCCTTGGGAACCTGATTTCAACAGCCCGTTGTTAAACATTGCAAAGTTGGTTTATGAACAACTGTTTGAAAGTGAACCGAAAGTGTTCACGATTCATGCAGGGCTCGAGTGCGCTATGTTTTTTGACAAAATCCCGGGAGTTAAAATCATTTCATTTGGTCCGGACATCAGAGAAGCCCACACCCCGAGAGAGTTCGTTGATGTAGCATCTGTTGAAAAGTTTTGGAAACTTTTAGGTGCACTTTTGGTGGCATAGTGATTTGATGTTTTTAAAATTTCTAACCCTGAATGCAAAGATATTGTTCTTTCGTTCAGGGTTTTTGTATTTTTATTTAGTTTATTTACAAAAACAGTACTATAAGTCCGAGGGTTATTTGGGCGAACATGTGAAACCACGGATGGAGTCTTCTGTATCCTTTGAAGTTTTGTAGTACATAGCTATACCAGAAGAAGACGATAGTCATCATAAAAAGGGAAGAAAGGAATATTTTCAGGTTGATGTCTTCTGGTGAATTTATAATAAAATAAAAAACATAAAGTGTACCGAGCATGGCCAGTAGCCAATCGAGCATTCTGAAGCTTTGGGTCATAGAACTTCTTTTGTAAAATTCATAACCATAATGAAAACCGACAGAGGAAACGAACATACCGATAGCAATACCGAAAAACACCCATTCTTCTTTAAAGAAAGAAACGAAGATAGGAAATAGGAGGAATATATTTGAAGTTACGATAAGTGGCATATATTTATATGTAATTAATAATATCTCATTTAAAAATAAAGTGCAAAAATATAATGTAATATTTTGCTATAATAGATAAGTGAAAAACTTTTTTTATAATATCTTTGCACTTTTAGTCCTAGGGGCAGTTCTGTTCTTTTTCCAAGAGCCGATAAAGAATGCTTGGGAACAAAACAAAAATAATTACTTTCCATGTAGAGCACCTATTGCGTATAGTATAGGTACTTTCGATGATAGGTTTGGTATGTCTGAAGAAGATTTTTTGAAAGTATTAAAAGAAGCAGAAGCAGTCTGGGAAAAGTCGTCTGGAAAAGACCTTTTTGTATATGAACCAGAAGGTGTTTTGAAAGTGAACCTTGTATATGACAACAGGCAAGACGCTACAAATAAATTAAAGAAGATAGACAATGTTTTAGACAGTAATGAAGCTGTATATAATAATTTAAAATCTGAATATGAAGCTAAAAAAGTTAGTTATGAAAAAGAAAAGAATAAATTTCAAGCAAGGCTTTCTGTCTTTAATGCTAGAAAAGATAAATACGAAACAGATGTAAAATATTGGAATCAAAATGGAAGTATCTCTAGAGAAGAGCGTGATAGGCTGGAAAATGAAAGGACGTACTTGTATGCAGAATCAGAAAATCTTAATTCTTTGCAAGATGGTTTGAATCTAAGAGTTAGTGAAATAAATACTTTGGCACAAGACTTGAATAGTCTCGCAGAGACATTGCATTTGAATGTAGCAAAGTTCAATGAAATAAGTCAGGAAAATGGTGAAGAATTTAATGAAGGAGTCTATCATTCGGGGCCAGACGGTCAGAAGATTGATATATATCAATTTGAAAGTAGACTAAAATTAGTTAGAGTTTTAGCTCATGAATTCGGCCATGCGCTTGGGCTAGAACATATAGATGACCCAAAGGCCATCATGTATCGTTTGAATAGTGGCAATAATCTGACTCCTACAAAAGGGGACTTGGATTTATTGAATACAAAATGTGAAGAAGATTTAAAATCAATAGTATTTCCAAAATAAGTTTTTAAAGGTATATTGTCTATATGAAAATCGTGGAAATAAAAGAAGAAGGTATTCTAAATAAAGCCGGACTCAAAAAAACCGAAGCTCGGCTTCACATCGTCCAATTTCTTTTAAAATCTAAAAAACCTAATTCCCCGCAGATCATTTTTGAAAAGCTTCAAAAAGAGGGTATAGATAAAGTCACGGTATATAGAACTCTAGAGAGTCTAGAAAAAAAAGGTTTAGTCAAAAGAGTAAATACAGGTGAAAGGGAAGCGCAATATGAATTGACCGATACTCATGAAGACCACCATCATATCATTTGCTTGAACTGCAAAAAGGTTTCAGATTTTACAGGTTGTGATGCAGAACATTTAATACAAAAAGCGATGAAACAAGTAAAAGATTTCTCTTCTGTGTCTCATCACTCTTTTGATATTTTTGGTATTTGTAATTCTTGTGCGAAAAAATAATCTATTTGAACTTATTTTCTTTTAGTTTCTTCGTATCGCTTTTACTAGAAAAATTAGAATGATAGCTCCAAGTAAGGCAACAAGGAAACTATAAAAACTAAATCCTCCAACACCTCTTTCTCCTAAACCTCCCATAATTAACCCACCGAGACTTGCTCCTATGATACCTACAATAATATTGAGTAAAGGTCCTTGTTCTGCATCAGTATGCATGATAAGCGACGCAACCCAGCCAACTAATGCACCAAATATAATCCAAAGTATTATTCCCATAAATTTTTTAATTAAAACTAATAATAAATAACTAAATCTTTTCTTGATTGTTTAATTTAACCGCTGCTTCAGGTGTAGATACTGTTTTTCCTATTAGAAATATTTTAATAATACCGATAGCTATAACCCAATACACAAACATTGCAAGTAGGGTAGTCCATTCTAAAATACTTCCTTCTATCCTTGCGACCTTGAAAACATTTAAAAATGGGGTTGCAAATATATAAGTTGTCCCATAAATAAAACTAGAAAAACCAGCAAAAGGATTTGCTCCGAGTAATTTTAAAACAAATCGAAAAGCTAATAATACTTCAACGATACCTAATATATACCAGACGATTTGAGTCCCTCTATATAGAGGTTTAGTCGTTGGTGAATTAAATGAATCCATAAATTTTATTTTTATAAAATTAGTTAGTAAAAAGGTTTTAAAACCTCTACATATGATGACGTTTAAAGATTTTAATTATTACGCTAATTTTATAAAAATTATTTATTTAGCATGTATTGCGAGATATATGTCTTCGAGTGCTCGGACAGCGTCCCCCGCAGCGATGTTGTTTTGATGGTAGAGGACATTTGTACAGTCTCCAGCCGCCCAGATGCCTGATACGTCCGTTTTACCGGTCCAGGGGTCTATCTTGATGCGTCCTATGTCGTCTAGGGTAAGTACATTCTTTGAAAAGTCTGTATTTGGTATTTGTCCTATCTCGACAAATATTCCTGCTACGGGAAGGGTTACTTCTTCTCCTGTTTTGTTGTCTTTATACACTATACCTTCGACAAACTTTTCGCCTTTTACTTCGAGTATGTCTACGTTTTTAATAGCTTTAAATTTTGGATTTTTAGATATTTTTTCTACTGTTACTTCGTCTGCTCGGAAAGTATCACTTCTGTGTAGAAGGGTCACAGACTTACAGTATGCTAGAAGTTGAGAAGCAGATTCAAAACCAGCATTTCCTCCGCCGATGACTACGACATCCATGTCAGAGAAAAGTGGCCCATCGCAAGAAGCACAATAAGTGAGTCCTTTGTGTTCAAGTGTGTCTGCATTTTTTGCCACGAGTTTTCTACGACCAGAGCCAGAAGATATGAGTACTGTTTTAGTTTCAAAACTTTCATTTGCGTCTGTGGAAATATTAAAAGTACCATCAGCATTTTTCTGAATGTTGGTTACTTTTGAACCTTCTTTTACTTCTAAGTCCGCACCTACATTTGCCATTACGTGTTTTTTGAAGTTTTCTGCTAGTTCATTTCCAGGAATAGAAACAGAACCTATCCAGTTGTAGATTTGTTCTGAAACGATACTTTGTCCACCCCATTCAGCAAGGATGAGTAAGGTTTTTAGTCTTTTACGTGCAGCGTATACAGAGGCTGCGGTTCCTGCAGGTCCGCCACCTATAATGATTAAATCGTATGTCATGTATATATTATACACTATACGTCAAGTATTTGAGAAAAATTATTTTTTATTCCTTCGGAGGAATGCTGGAACAGCGCTCCAGTCTTCTGTGTCGTCGTCGATGATGACTTCTTCTACTGGTTCTGGTTTCTTCTCCATTCTTTTCATAAAGTCGTTATTGTTGTTTGGTGTGACAGTGCTGTTTGTGTTGTTCAAACTCATATTTGGGATAGAATTATGAATTTCTTTTTTTATGATAGGCATTACTACGGGTTCTTCTTTTTGCATTTCTTTTTGTGCGACTGTTGGAGCGTTTGAAATAGTAGAATTACTAAAAAGATTTTTTCGATGCATATCAGTAGGGAAGTTTGTAGCTATGACAGTGATTTTGATTTCACCTTTTTTCATTTTTTCATCGTGAATAGTTCCGAAGATAACTTTTGCATC
Source organism: Patescibacteria group bacterium (assembly GCA_038064635.1). GTDB lineage: Bacteria > Patescibacteriota > Minisyncoccia > Phycocordibacterales > UBA9973 > UBA9973. The sequence goes on along the minus strand of JBBTSS010000049.1, from coordinate 768 downwards.
TTTGTCGATAGACTCGGTGACTATCTTTGCTGCGTCTTGGATTTCGTTGATAGTGATATCGTCACCACCTGAGATAGCAAATAGTACTCCTTTTGCTCCATGTATAGACACTTCAAGAAGAGGGGAATTTATAGCGAGTCTTGCAGCGTTTTCAGCTCTGTTTTCACCTGAGGCTATACCTATACCCATAAGCGCACTTCCTGCGTCAGACATGATAGCTCGGATGTCAGCGAAGTCTACGTTTATGATACCTGGAGTAGTGATGAGGTCAGATATTCCTTCTACTGCCTCACGAAGTACGTTATCGCAAGTAGCAAAAGCATCTTTGAAATTTACATTCTTGTCACCCATTTGAAGAAGCTTGTCATTTGGTATGACGATGATAGCATCCACTTCTTTTGCAAGTTCTTCTATTCCTTTTTCTGCGAGTTTTGTTCGGTGATTACCTTCAAAGAAAAAAGGTTTTGTAGTCACAGCTACTGTCAGTATGCCTTGTTCTTTTGCTGCACGTGCGACGATAGGTGCTGCTCCTGTGCCAGTACCTCCACCCATTCCACATGCGATGAATATCATATCTGCTCCTTTGATGACATCTTGGATTTCTGATTTTGTTTCTTCTGCTGCTTTTCGTCCGACTTCAGGATTCATTCCCGCACCTAGACCTTTCGTTAGATTTTTTCCAATGTGGATTTTCTTCTCTGCGAGGGAATTGTGTAGGTCTTGAGTATCAGTATTCATCGCAATGAAGGTGACTCCTTTCACTTTTGA
>JBBTSS010000048.1:0-8094 GCA_038064635.1 Patescibacteria group bacterium | reverse complement strand
TGAGATTTTCAATCAAAAAATAAAAGAGATTTTTAGTTAAAAACCCTTTATTTATTGACTATTTTTGTTGGTATTGAGGGGAGTCCTCAATATTTTGTTGGTTTTCTCGAAAAGATGGGGTAATATTAAGGTATTATTATTTAAATATAAAAAACTATATGGGAGAAGGATTTACACCAGCAGAAAAAATAGTAGCACAAGAAAATAAAGATAAAAGAGATAAGGGATTAGAAGTAGCTAAAACATACCGTGTTTTTCTCGGTAAGTTTAAAGATAATGTCTTGTTTGCCCTTTCTGATAAGCATGAAGATTTGTCACAATTTAGTGACATAAAAACATTGAAAGAGTTAGGTATTACATCTCAGAATATTGATCTGCAAGTATTTAGAGCCATTCAGGAAACAAATTCTGAGACTAATGCAAAACTTAATTTAGTAGACATTCTACCAGATGGAGGTAGTCAAATACTTAGTATGACTCCAAAGGAGTTTTTAGAATATATTGACAGCTTAAATAAGCAATTGATTAAGTAGTAATTTTTATATTATAAAAATATTTTTCAGTAGGTGTTTTTTTGTGTTACAATATTTAAATGACTTGGGCTCTACGGCGGCAGCTTATTTATATCAGTATTTTGGTGCTCTTTTTTGGAGGACTGGGTTTTTGGATTAGCTATCCGTATATAAACAAACCTCCGACTTGCTTTGATAATACTCAAAATGGTACTGAGGCTGGAGTGGACTGTGGAGGGTCTTGTGCTCTTGCTTGTAGCTTTCAGGTAGACAAGATCTCTGTTACTTGGGCAAGAGTTTTTAAAGTAGTTCACGGTAGGTTTAATGCTGTTGCATATTTAGAAAATCACAACAAAGATACTGCGATATATAGGATAAAATATAAATTTCGTTTTGCAGATAAGGACAATGTTTATATAGGAAAGAGAGAAGGAGAGACATACATTCCACCTCGTGGAAAGTTTGCCATTTTTGAACCAGCGATAGACTTAGGGAACTCTGTCCCTGTATTTACTAGTTTCGAGTTCACAGAAGAACCTGTCTGGGTAAAGGTCCCTGAAGAAAAAGTAAATCAATTAAATATCTTTGTCTCTGACATACAATTAAAAGACGAAGACACTGCGCCGAAACTTTTTGCAACTATTAAGAATGATTCCTTTTTTATGATTCCAGAATTAAAACCGATAGCTATCTTGTATGATAACTTAGGTAATGCAATATCAGTATCTAGTACATATATAGATCTATTGAAAGGAAAAGACAGTATGAACATAAGCTTTACCTGGCCAGAACCTTTTCAGTTTAAAGTAGTTACAAAAGAGGTGATACCTATGTATGATATATTTTCAGTAAAGCTTAAATAAAATTAAAAGAAAGATATGGCAGAAAAAGTAATTAAAAGAATAGATTGGATATTGGTTTTTTTTATACTTCCCATCATTTCTGCTGGACTTGTGACCATGAGGTCTTTTGTTCCAGAAGAAAATGCGGGAAGTTTTTTTAATAAACAAATCATTTGGGTGCTTGTGTCTTTTGCTGTATTTTTTATATTTTCTTTCATTGATTTTCGTTTCTTGAAACAAACAAATATTTTAGTGGCTTTATTCTTGTTCTTTTGTCTGGTTTTATTAGTGTTGTTTATTTTAGGGTCTGTTTCAAACGGAGCACAGAGTTGGTTTGATTTTGGAGGGTTTTCGTTTCAACCAGCGGACATGATGAAGCTAGTGTTGGTGATAATTTTAGCGAAATACTTTTCAAGAAGACATGTTGAGATCAAAGATATAAAACATATTTTTATATCTGGTTTTTATGCTCTACTTCCTTTTGTTTTAGTCTTACTTCAACCAGACTTTGGTTCGGCTATGATAATATTCTTTATCTGGTTTGGTATGGTGTTAGTATCTGGTATTTCAAAAACTCACTTGGCTTTGGTCTTCGCAGGAGGAGCTATTTTATTTTTTATACTTTGGACTTCCGTTTTTGCTCCCTATCAAAAAGACCGTATTTCAAATTTCTTAAATCCTTTGGCTGACATTCATGGTTCTGGATATAACGTTTTTCAGTCAACCATAGCCGTCGGTAGTGGACAAGTTTTTGGTAAAGGTGTGGGTTTTGGAACTCAATCTAGATTGAGCTTTTTACCAGAGCCAGAGACAGACTTTATCTTCGCTGCTTTCTCGGAAGAATGGGGTTTTGTTGGAGGTGTCATTATACTTTTGCTTTTTGGGCTGGTGATATGGAGAATATTGGCGACGGCCGCACTTGGCGCGACAAATTTTGAGATACTTTTTGGTATGGGTATAGCTATTTATTTTATGAGCCACATACTTATAAATGTAGGTATGAATTTAGGGGTTATGCCTGTGACAGGTATCCCACTTCCTTTTATGAGTTATGGAGGATCACATTTGGTGACAGAATTTGCAGGACTAGGTATACTCATGAGTATGCGTAGATACAGCAGACGAACACATAGAGATGATATTAAAAATGAATTTTTGGGAGCATAATATGATACTTATAGATGGCAAAAAAATAAGTGAAGAAATACTTGGAGAAGTAAAAAAGGAAATTGAAACTTTGCCTTTTCAGCCTGTTTTTTGTGATGTATTAGTGGGACATGATTTTGCTTCAGAGAAGTATGTCAAAATGAAAGCTCAGGTAGCAGAGAGGATAGGTATGAAATTTCAAAATGCATCTTTCCCAGAATCTATTACGAACAAAGAATTAGTTCAAGAAATAGAAGAATTAAATAAGGTAGAAAATATGTGTGGGATTATTGTACAGTTGCCATTACCATCTTCTCTTGATACAAGAATTGTATTAGATGCTATCAATCCTAGTTTTGATGTAGATGCTTTAGGTAATGAGAATAGTCGTAAGTTTTATGCTGGAGAAAAAAGTCTCGGCCTACCTACGGCTCTTGCTTGTATGTATATCTTGGAAAGTTTAAGGTTAGATTTGAATAATTTAAATATTGTAGTTTTGGGTCAAGGGGAACTTGTCGGGAAGCCCGTATCTGCTCTCTTGACTCAAAAAGGATACAAGCACGTAACTCTTCGCAGTAAAACAGAAAACAAAGATGATATATTAAAAAACGCTGATGTGATAATTTCTGGAATTGGTCGTGGAGCATATATAAAAGGTGATATGATTAAAAAAGGAGCAGTCATCATAGATGCAGGAACTTCGGAAAGCGGAGCAGGACTTGTGGGGGATGTGGACTTAGAATCAGTCCGAGAGGTTGCAGGGTGTGTCTCACCGGTGCCAGGAGGAGTGGGTCCTGTGACGGTAGCTATGCTTTTTAGAAATGTTTTAGAAGTAGCAAAGAATATTAATAAAAATAGTGAATAATAAAATTTTTTATTTCTTTCATAGTTTTGCACATCAATCTACTTTTAATGATGGCCTGATAGTTTTTTTTGCTGAAACACTACCTTATTTTGTGATAGTTTTTGCTGTACTTTTTGTACTTTTACATCATGACGTAGTACGTTCTAAAAAACCTTTTGCTCTACTAAAACAAAAGTGGCAAGAAATTATTTTTGTATTTTTATCTAGTGTTATCGCTTGGGTTTTGGCTTATATTTTGAAAAGTATTTTTATGACACCTAGACCCTTTTTAGCCCTTTCGGAGGTAACCCCTTTATGGATAGAAGGTGGGTATGCTTTTCCATCAGGCCACTCAACGGCATTTATGGCTCTCGCTGTATCAATATTTCTCTGTCACAAGAAAGTAGGTTATGCATTTATTGGTTTTGCTATCCTTATAGGTATTGCTCGTATTATGGCAGGAGTACATTTCCCAATAGATATCCTGGGTGGATTTATTTTAGGAGCAGGTGTAGCTTATACTATAAAATTTTTACAAAAATAAAAACCCGATAAATATCGGGTTTTTATTTTTCTTGTTTTATTTAGTTTATCTCAAAACTTGCCTTCACTGTCACCATAATTTCTTTATTTATTTTTGAAGTATCATACATACCGTAATCAGATACCTCGACAGAGTTTTCAGACATGACTTGGACTACTCCACTTGAAGCGGATTTTAATACTCCAATTTTCTTGCCTCCAGCGAGGGCGAGTTGTTCGGCACGAGCTTTTGCATCATTTACGGCACTAGCGAGTAACTCTACGCGAACTTCTGGGAGTTTGGAGTAATAATATTCAACTGAATTTGTAGAGAACATCACACCTTTATTCACTATGAGTGAATTTGTATTTTTTGAAAGTCCGTCTATCTTTTGAACATCCGTAGAATTCACTTCTATGTTTTGCATTAAATTATATTTTTTGTCTGCTGTTGGGTATTGCTCATAGACTTCGTTCATGAAGATAGGGGAGAAGGTAATATTTGCTTCTTCAATACCATTAGACATTAAAAAGTTTTTTACTTCTTTTAAGTCTGTGTCCATTTTTGCATAACCATCTTTAAGTGTAGCAAGTGAAACTGCTTTGGTGATATTTGAAGTCCACTTTACCTTATCAGCAACGACAGCTTTTTTTGCACTACCGGTAGTAGAGATGTAGTCCATGGAGCGGAGTTTGTAAAAAGTGAAAGAGCCGACACTAGCACTAATGATAAGAGAAAGTCCCAAAATCGCACCGAATATGAGATAGTTTTTATTATTTTCCATGTATATATTATAGCATATTTTGATCTTTAACTAAAATAAAATGCCTGTACAACCGAAGTCGCACAGGCATATATTTACTTTAACCATTCAAGGTTATTTTCACTTTCTGATCTTATCCATCACTTTTCCAATTTCTTCGGTGTTGTCGTAGTACATGCTGTCGTCCCACGCGTCCCATGAGTTAGGATTGCCGGGTACCACTTTCTTTGTGTACGAAATTACCTTCGCTCTCCAACTGGTGCCTGGTTCTTTGTAGATTTCCCGGCATAGTTTTTGGATGTAAAAAGTAAATTCTTTTTTGTCGTTTACGGTGGTTGCTTCTTTCAAAAATGCCTCAAGGTTTTGAGGGTTTCCGAAATTTTCAGGTTTGGTCAATGTTGCCATCCACCAAACTGATAGCCTTGGGTCTGTGGTTACAGCGTAAAGTGAAAAGTTTTTTTCTATGGTAAAAACTGAGTCAGGTGATTGCGCAAACTTTTCCGAGTAAGCATGATATTCAAAAGGGAAGTATACTACTCCCTTTGATTCTGTTCCAAAAAAAACTTTCCCATCCCACGACATTCCGTCGAATTCCCCATCGCTAAAAAAGCTGGGCGTGTTCCATTTTTTGATAAAAAACACCTGTGCATTTTTTTTGCTGAAGTGTTTCAATCCTTTGCTTTTTAGGGCAGTTGCATCCACCTCTTCGAGGTAATTCACCATAGACTCCGGGCTTACTTCGATCGCCTTTCCGCCTTCGAGTTCGATGTTTTCAAAAGGAGGGGTAGCGTCGGCTGGGTTGTTTTGTTGGTTGTTTTTACAGCCAAATGTTGCGAAGATAATTACGCAAAAGAGTGAGAGAAATTTGAACTTTTCCATTGTCAAAAAAATATGGTTGGTTAAAAAATATTGTGGAATTGCCGAGCAAAGGGATTTTCCTAGGTAATTCCACAACATTTTTAGATCAAAAATGTAAAGAGCTTGTCTGTATAAATTTATCAGACAATATCACAAATAGTCTAAAGTGTCAAATTTGCTATTTATGTAAAATAAGCTAGAATACCCTTATCTTATAAACATTATGAAAACTTGGAAAAAAATATCTTTGGCATTATTAGTCTTAATTTTAGCAGCAATTGTCGGTCTTTTTGTATACAAATCTGAATACAAAGCAAATCCAAATTTTGGAAAGGAAAGTGCTTTTTTCCAAAATCATCAATTCCGTTTAGGTCTTGATCTTTCTGGTGGAAGTCACCTTGTTTACAAGGCTGATATTAGCGGCATAGATCCATCTCAAGTAGGGGACTCTATGAATGCACTTCGTGATGTTATAGAAAGAAGAGTAAATCTTTTTGGAGTCTCTGAACCAGTCGTGCAAGTAGAAGGAGGTAGCTTCATCTCTGGAAATGAACAAAAGTTAATAGTTGACCTACCAGGTGTCACAGACGTAGAACGTGCGATACAGATGATCGGTCAAACTCCTCTTTTGGAATTCAAAACTGAAGCTCCAGCAGGCGCCGCTCAAAATGCTACTGTGGGCCCAGATGGAAAAGTAAATATAGATATTTCAAGTCAATTTGTTCAAACAGAACTTACTGGTAGATATTTAGAAAAAGCGACACTTGAATTTGATCAAAATACTCGTGAGCCTAGAGTGAGCCTTCAATTTGATGAGACAGGAACAAAACTTTTCGGTGAGATTACAAAAGCAAATGTAGGCAAGATGGTGGCAATATACCTAGATGGTTCTCCTATCTCAACTCCTGTTGTTCGACAAGAAATTTTAGATGGACAAGCTGTCATCTCTGGAAACTTTACTCCAACAGAAGCAAAGCAACTCGTAGGACGACTTAATTCTGGAGCTTTGCCTGTACCTATAAACTTACTTTCAAAACAAACAATTGGAGCAACCCTAGGAGAGAGTGCAACTAAAGCTGGAGTAAAAGCAACTGTTATAGGCTTTCTATTTATCGCATTGTTCCTTATTATTTGGTACCGTTTGCCTGGTTTTATAGCTGTCATTTCTCTCTCTATTTTCGTAGCTATTATGCTTGCGTTATTTAAATTAATTCCAGTTACTTTGACTGCAGCTGGACTCGCTGGATTTATCATTTCCATGGGTGTGGCAGTGGATGCAAATGTGCTTATATTTGAACGTGTAAAAGAAGAACTTAGACTTGGCCGAAGTATTGCTGACGCTGTATCTGCTGGGTTCTCTCGAGCATGGTTCTCTATTCGTGATTCAAATACTTCAAACATTATTACAGCACTTATATTATTCTGGTTTGGTACATCACTTATCAAAGGATTTGCTCTAACCCTCGGTATGGGTGTGCTAGTGTCTATGTTTTCTGCTATCACAATCACAAGAATATTCCTGTCTGTCTGTACTTTAATGAAAGAAAATAAATTTACTAGATTCTTATTCTCAAGTGGCATATCAAAATAATAGTATCCTTTATAACTTTTAAATTTAGAAATATATGTTTATCATTAAAAACAAAAAAATATTTATCGGTGTATCAATAGTCTTGGTTTTACTTTCTGTTATTTCTCTTTCAGTTTTTGGACTTAAAGTGGGTATCGACTTTAAAGGGGGAGCTATTACAGAAGTAGCTTATGACGTAGATCGTCCAGCACAAGAAGAGGTGAATGCTGCTTTTTCAGGTCTTGATTTTGGTTCTGTATTAATTCAACCAACAGGAGAAAAAGGTTTTATCGTAAAGTCACGAGATGTAAATGATGTAGAACATGGAGTACTTTTGAATACTCTTACTCTTGGAGGGAGGTTTCCTTTAAAAGAAGTTAATTTCAACTCTATCGGTCCATCAATCGGAGCTGAACTTACAAAGAAAGCTATTGTGGCTATTACTCTTGTTTCTTTGGCTATTGTATTGTTTATCGCTTATGCTTTCAGAAAAGTTTCTAGACCTGTTGCTTCTTGGAAATATGGAGTGATCGCTATTGTTACACTTCTCCATGACGTGCTTATCCCAGTTGGACTTTTTGTAATTATGTCTCATTATTTTGGAGCAGAGTTAGATACACTCTTCGTTGTAGCTGTATTGACCATTCTTGGTCTTTCTGTTTCTGACACTATTGTTATTTTTGATAGAATTCGTGAAAATTTAAGAAATTTGGCTCAAAGTAAAACAATAGACTTCAAAGAAGTTGTTGGACAGAGTTTAGAGCAATCTTTTGTTCGCTCTATTGCTACATCTTTGACTGTGATTCTCGTGTTATTTGCATTATTCTTCTTTGGACCTTCTACTACAAAGTATTTTGCTCTTATGCTTATCGCTGGAATGTTTTTCGGTACATATTCTTCAATATTCCTTGCTTCTCCATTACTTGTTACTTTGCAAGAATGGCAAGATTCTAAAAAGAAATAGACGAGCAAAAAAGGAAGTTTTTTGGTATAATACACCTATACATCTGTATAGGTGTATTTAGTTATTAGCAAC
>JBBTSS010000047.1:7561-9383 GCA_038064635.1 Patescibacteria group bacterium | reverse complement strand
AAGCCGTTGTAGCTGTTTTGGTAAATATAAAAGTTAATAAGCCGTTGTAGCTGTTTTGGTAAATATAAAAGTTAATAAGCCGTTGTAGCTCAGTTGGTAGAGCACGTCATTGGTAATGACGAGGTCCGCAGTTCAATCCTGCGCAACGGCTCAGAGCAGAAAAATTGCCACCCTAACTCAGTTGGTAGAGTACGTCTTTCGTAAAGACGAAGCCCCGAGTTCGATCCTCGGGGGTGGCTCAAAATTATTCTCCTATAAGTAGCCCTGCAGCAAGTCCAGCCACAAGTGCAATACCTCCCATTATTAGTACCCGCATACCAGACTTTATTACGGGTTGTTTTGTGAATCTAGTTGTACTCATGCCGAGGGCGAAGAGTCCTACCAAAGTTATGCCGATAGATAAAGGGATAGCAGTTTTTATAGGTAATAATAAGTATGAAGACAAAGGTACAAGACCTCCTATTATGTAAGCAAAAAACATATATATTCCACCTTTTGCAGAAACTGATTCTTGTTCGTTTGGTATGTTTAATTCTCTTAAAACCATTTCTTTTAGAAAGATTTTTTCATTTTTAGATGCTTCTTCGGACATTTGCTTAGCTAGGTTTTCTGACCAGCCGTCCATAATATACATGTCATAGAGTTCTTTCTTTTCTTCTTCTGGATTATTTTTCAACTCTTCTTTCTCTTCCTCTATTTTTCTTTGGTCCATTTCTTCTTCAGATTTATTTGATAGATAAGAGCCTATTCCCATAGAGATAGATTCCACAGCAATAATTACAGATCCAGCCAGGATGACCGTGGCGTGGTTGCCACTACTACCAATGGCAATACCCGTGATAGATCCTAAAGTAGAGACCATACCGTCTTCCATGCCAAAAACCACTTCTTTTAATACATTAGCGATTTTTGATTTTTGGTGATGAATATAATCTTTGTTTATTGTTTTATGTATTTCCATTACCTTATAAGTATAGCAAAATAAGTAAAATTTTGATAAAGTGACTTTAGTAAATATATGGAAAAAGAAATAGAACTAAATTTAGATAAAGAGATAGAAAGCCTCGAATCACAGATGCTCGAGGTAGATTTTTGGAATGATAAAGCTAAAGCTCAACAAGTAATCAAAGAAATTGCAGAATTGAAAGCTAAAAAAGAGGGCTTTGGTAAATACGATAAAGGCAATGCCATAGTGACTATTATTTCTGGAGCAGGAGGGGACGACGCTGAAGATTTTTCAGCTATGCTTTTAGAGATGTATATGAAGTACGCAGGTAAAAAAGGCTGGGGAATAACTTTTATTCACGAACATAAAAATGACCACAATGGATACAGGAATGTATCTTTTGAAATATCTGGTAAAGGGGCATACGGGGCATTGAAAAATGAAGGAGGGGTCCATAGACTTGTACGTATTTCACCGTTTAATGCAAAAAAGTTAAGACATACTTCTTTTTCTCTTGTTGAAGTTTTGCCAAAATTTGGAAAATTAGATGAAAAAGATTTTAATATTCCAGAAGCTGATTTGAAAATAGACTTTGCAAAGTCTGGTGGTCCTGGAGGACAAAATGTAAATAAGAGAGAGACTGCGGTGCGTATTGTTCACGTGCCCACTGGACTTGCTGTTCATGCATCAGGTGAGAGGAGTCAGGAAGCAAATAGGGAAAGAGCTATGAGCGTTCTCCGTGCAAAGATTTTTAAAAAAGCGGAAGAAGAAAAGAAGAGTTTTGAAGAGAGCATGAAGATAAATAAAGGTACTGATATAGAATGGGGAAGTCAGATTCGTTCTTATGTATTGCACCCATATAAAATGGTAAAAGAT
>JBBTSS010000047.1:0-7461 GCA_038064635.1 Patescibacteria group bacterium | reverse complement strand
CCCGTATGTAACGGGACTCTTGCTTTTTTAGATGGTTTTGTTAGTATATTTTATATATGAGTTTCAAAAGTAACAAAATGATGGGTATGATGATGCGCCACTCCCTTGGGTGTCTACTTTTGAATTTGACTAGATAATTCTATTGAAATTTAAAAATAGCCTCCCAAGGGAGGTTATTTTTGTGTTTGATAACACAAAATTGAATTTGTTCCTTTATTGTTCTTTCATTTAAAAAAAATTTTGTCATGAAAAACAAAATTAAAAAAGTTGCACCAGCTAATGTTTTTGAAAAATCTATTCAAAAATTTCAAAACAGAACTGTTCTTGTTCACAAAGTAAAACCTTTTGTGTTGAATTCACCAATTGATCAAAATGATCGGGTGAGGGTTCGAAATAATGGTTTCTACTATGGTACAAAGTAATTTTAATCTCCCCAAAGCTAAATGTCGTTCTCCTGAAATAAGGATAAAAAGACTAAAAAAATGCTTTGGGGATTTTTATTTATCCAGGTTTGGTAGACACGTTGGTTTATGGTAAAATAGACAGGTGATTTATTTTAATAATGTTACAAAAGTTTACAATAAAGAGTCTACGGGTATAGACGATGTCACCCTTACTGTAACCACAGGGGAGTTCGTCTCTATCGTAGGCCACTCAGGCGCAGGAAAGACTACTCTTATAAAAATGATTCTTGCAGAAGATGTTCCTACTTCAGGTACAGTTTTTTTTGAGTCTTTGAATGTTCATAAATTAAAAAGTGACGATCTGACAAAACTTCGTAGAAGAATAGGCGTAGTTTTCCAAGATTTTAAATTACTCCCAAACAAGACAGCTTACGAAAATATAGCTTTTGCTATGGAAGCAGTAGGCAAGACAAACGAAGAGATAGCTTCCGACGTTCCTCATGTCCTTGAGCTTGTAGATTTAGGTAGTAAGATTTTTCATTTTCCTCACCAGATGTCTGGTGGTGAGAAGCAACGTCTAGCCATCGCTCGAGCTATCATAAATCAACCTGAGCTTATCATCGCAGACGAGCCAACAGGGAACCTTGATCCAGTTAGCACTTACGATGTTATTCAGATTTTAAAGAAGATAAATGATCTAGGTACTACGGTAGTGCTCACTACTCATAATAGAGGAGTGGTAGAGTCCGTAGGAAAGAGAGTTATTACTATGGAAAAGGGTAAAGTAGTCCGTGATGACAAAGACGGTAAATATATAATATAATTTGTAAAATACTATGACTGTAATAAAAAGAATAGTTAAAAATGGGTTTTTAAATTTTACTAGAAATGGGATCATTTCTTGGGCTGCAGTTTTGGTCACTACTATTACTTTGTCTGTTATCACGACACTTATTTTACTTCAAGCTGTCTTGACCTTTTCTTTAAATGAGATAAAAGATAAAGTAGACGTTTCTATTTATTTTAATGTAGGTGCTTCTGAAGATAAGATAAAAGCATTAAAAGCTTCTATCGAAAAACTACCAGAAGTTGCAAGTGTCACTTATACTAGTGCTGATGAAGCTTTAACTTCTTTTAGAAAAAGACACGAGAATGATTATCCTACTATCCAAGCATTGGATGAGATAAAAGGTAATCCTCTTGGTGCATACCTGAATGTAAAAGCAAAAGAAGTTTCTCAATACGAAAGTATTGCAAACTTTTTAAAGTCAGATAACGTTTTAGTTTTAGGTAGTGCAAATATAATCGATAAGATAAATTATTATCAAAACAAATCAGTAATAGATAGATTAAATAATATAATTGGTGGGGCCAAAAAACTCGGTTTCTTGCTGACATTCCTTCTTGTAGCTATCTCTATTATTATCATGTTTAATACTATTCGACTAACCATTTTTATCTCTAAAGAAGAGATAGGTATTATGCGCCTTGTGGGAGCGTCTAAAATGCGCGTCAGAGGTCCTTTTATGGTTGAAGGGGCTATTTATGGTGTAATTGCGACTATCCTGACAATACTCTTATTTTGGCCAGTCACAGTTTGGTTCGGTAAAAATATGACAGATTTTCTCGGAATGAATATTTACGAGTATTATATTTCAAACATTTTTCAAATTTTTATAATTTTATTATTGTCAGGAGTATTGCTTGGAGTTATATCAAGTTCTCTAGCTATTAGAAAATATTTAAATAAATAAACGGTATGGCAAAAAAAGATAATTGCAAATATATATTTGTTGTAGGGGGTGTTATTTCAGGAGTAGGAAAGGGTATTACTTCTTCATCTTTGGGACTTATTTTGAAGAATAGAGGACTCAATGTGACCGCAATAAAGATTGATCCATACATCAACGTCGATGCAGGAACCATGAACCCCACTGAGCACGGTGAGGTTTTTGTTTTGTCTGATGGAGACGAGACAGATCAAGATATGGGTAACTATGAGAGATTTTTAGAGATCAAACTTACTCGGATAAATTACATGACGACAGGTAGAGTGTATCAAAGTGTTATTGAAAAAGAACGAAACTTAGAATATAAAGGCAAATGCGTAGAAGTGGTTCCTCATATTCCTCTTGAAGTTATAGGACGTATAAAGAAAGCAGGTAAAGAAGCAAAAGCAGATGTGGTGATAGTGGAGATAGGTGGAACAGTCGGAGAATATCAAAATATGATTTTCCTTGAAGCAGCTAGAATGATGAAGATGGAATTACCTCAAGATGTGATATTTGTGATGGTTTCTTATTTACCTACACCAAGTAAAGTAGGTGAAATGAAAACCAAGCCAACACAGACTGCGGTAAGAATGCTCAATGGTTCTGGTATACAAGCTGATTTTCTTATTGCTCGTGCTGATACGGCTCTAGATGAAAAAAGAAAAGAAAAATTAGCCCTTTCATGTAGTGTCTTTGCGGATAGGATTATTTCTGCGCCGGACGTAGAGAGTGTTTATGATATTCCTCTTAACTTTGAGAAAGAAGGTTTGTCTGAAAAAGTGTGTAAAACTTTAGGGATAAAAAATAAAAAATCAGATGAAAAACTTTGGAGTAAATGGAAAGCTTTTGTTCGACATGCTCATAATGGTGAGAAGACTGTAAAAATAGCTGTTATAGGTAAATACTTTGAGACAGGGGACTTTGTATTATCTGACTCATATCTTTCTGTTATAGAAGCTATAAAATACTCTAGTTATGCAGAAGGTAGAAAGCCAGTCATCTCATGGCTCAACGCAGTTGACTTTGAAAAAGATAAAAATAAATTAAAAGAATTAAAGAAATATGATGGAGTTATAGTTCCTGGAGGATTTGGTTCTCGTGGAGTCGAAGGAAAGTTGAATGTTGTAAAGTATGCTCGAGAAAATAAAATTCCTTATTTTGGACTTTGTTATGGTATGCAGATGATGGTCATAGAATATGCACGAAATGTTTTGGGTTATAAAGATGCGAATACAAGAGAAGTAGATCCAAAATCAAAGCATATTGTTATAGACATTATGGAATCACAAAAAGAAATATTAAAAAATAATTCTTATGGGGGTACAATGAGACTTGGTGAATATAAAGCTGTCCTTGCTGACGGCTCTATCGCAAAAAATGCTTATGGGGAAAAAGAAATAATCGAACGACACCGTCATAGATACGAAGTATCTACCGAATATATCAAAGAGTTAGAAGAAAAAGGGCTTGTATTTTCTGGTAAATCACCAAATGGTATGCTTATGGAAATAGCTGAGCTTCCTAAAAAAGAGCATCCATTTTTCTTGGGAGCTCAGTTTCATCCAGAATTTTTAGCTCATCCTACCAGTCCACATCCGTTATTTACCGCTTTCGTAAAAGCGTGTGTAAAGAAGTAATATTTAATTTATCTCAATGTCTACATAAGATATTTGGGGAAATTTTTCTATAATATTCTTTTCTATTATATCTATGTGAGTACCTACGAGTCTGGGTACTCTGTCGGTTGTTCTAAATATTAGTTTTGCAAATTCGCTGAAGTCATCTTTTATGTTTTCAAATTCTTCTTTCAGATCTCCATCATCGTATATCTCTTCATAAAGAGGAGTGCCATTCCATTCAACGGTTGCAAATATTCTGTATTTTCCTACATCAATTGCCACAGATTTGAATTCCGTTATTTGTTCTATGCAAGGATCTGTGAGCATTAATTCTAATATTTCTTCCTTCACTTCTTCGTTTAAAGGTTTTCCTATGATGTATTGGTGATTTTTGATAATTAAAAGTACTGCCAAGAATCCTAAAATAAGTCCTACTATTATTCCACCTATGGCATCATAAATAATATTTCTTGTTAGATAAGTGATACCTTGTGCTATAAGTGCGATGATAACGCCGAAGACAGCTGCGCTGTCTTCGTAGACTATTGCTAGAAGTACAGGATCAGCGTCATTGAAAAGTTTTTTAGAAAACTTTCGCCCCTTTTTTAATTCTTTTATTGCTATCCATAAAGTAATACCTTCGACGATAAGTGCTAATAGCAGTACGACGATACTTAATATATTAAACTCATGTTTTATTGTATCGCTATGAAGCAACGAATCTATCGAATGATAGATAGTAATACCAGCACCAATAAATAGTATTCCACATGCAGATATTAAAGACCAAAAAAAACGTTCAATACCATAACCATAACCACGTATATGGTCAGCTGGTTTTTTTGAACGGTTAAGCCCTATTAAAAGGAGTGATTGATTTAAAGTGTCGGCAAAACTGTGTACAGATTCTGCAAACATACTAGCAGAACCAGTAATAAAAAATACGACACTTTTGATAACTGTGACAAAACTATTTCCGACAAGTGCAGCAATGACAGACTTTTTCCCGTGAGAGTTATTTTTCATATTAGTGATTATATCACTTTAAGTTGAACTATTTTACTTCCTTTAGAAGGCTTGAGAGGGTAGGGCTACCAGACCATTTTGCGAGTTTTCCTCCATTTTCGTCTACTTGCACAAAGGTGTGTTGATAGGTTACTCCATATTTTTGTTTTAATTCTTGTGAATTATCATAATCTACTTCTAGTATTGCTACGTCACTAGGTATATTTTCTAAGTTTGCTTTTATGTCTTTGTCGACAGATCGGCAAGTAGGACACCAAGATGCTTTAAAGAAAAGTATGACTTTCTTGTCTTTAGCCCAAGCTATTTTTTCTGGGCTGTATACTTCGTATGTTCCAGCTGTTTTAGCTGGAAGGCTTTCTGAGACATCTGCCTTTATATTTTCTGTTTGTTGTATTTCTGTATTTTTTATTTCTCTTGTCTCTATTTCAGGTAGTTTATTTTCTTTTTCACTTTTAGCTTTTTTGTTAGAAATTATATTAATACCACCGAGAGCTATGATGATAATACCAATAGTTATAATTATGTTTTTTGTAGTCATGTTTTTATTTTACCATATCTTTATCATGATAAAGAGGAAGAATTTTAGCTATTAAAATAAGTGCAGCAAATAAAGCAAAACCACATAAAACAGAAGGTATGCCGTTATTTGGAATAAATGATAGAAAATAAAGTGTATAGGTAGGGATTAAGAAAATCAAAAACGCTAAAAGCATCCAAGTGTTTAACACTTTATTTTTTTTCTGAATTATTTTTGATATCAGTATATACATCGAACTAGCTATCAATATAATATACGTAAAGAAATATATCTTTGTGACAAATGTACCCAGGCTAAATCGTACATAATGCCCAGTGCATATATGAATAAAGTCTTCTCCTTTATTAAACATGATAGCTATGGATACGAGACTAGCTAGTATATATCCAAATGTTACTAATTTTGAGTATTTCTTCTCATTTAATAGATGCACTAAGTGTACACCCAAAGCTGGTAGGAATATCGTACCTATAAAACTTATTTGCATTAATAAGACGTA
The DNA here is from genome assembly GCA_038064635.1 of Patescibacteria group bacterium. GTDB lineage: Bacteria > Patescibacteriota > Minisyncoccia > Phycocordibacterales > UBA9973 > UBA9973. The sequence goes on along the minus strand of JBBTSS010000047.1, from coordinate 1,603 downwards.
GTAGATAGACTTATCTGTTGTGCAGAGTAAATATTCTGGTAATTGAAAAGAAGCAAGTGAAAATAATACAAAAAAAGATACAATACCAAAATCTGTTTTTCTATATTTATATAAGACATAAATAGCCAAAATACTTTCTACTAAAAAAGTACCCAGAGAGACAAGAGGAGTGAAGCAATATATTTTTTTAGAGTCTATTCGCATCAAAAAACACTAAGATTATATTTGGACAATAACGTCAGGTTTTTTGCTAAATCTGTAAAAGATAATTCCAGTCAAGATAGATACAAATCCAAAGAGTATTATAAATCCAGAAAAAGCATAAGTGATGATGCCTAGGTTTAGAGCAGTAGTAAGAGCGGTCGCTGTAATCCAGAGATTACGAGAAGTATTGTCTACCATTACGGGTTTGCCATCTTCTCCTAATATTACATTTTTATTTTCATCAAGTTTTTCAACTTGTCTTGGCATTTCTGCATAAGTTTTGCCACCAGTTATTTTCAAAGTGTGTTCTCGGATTATATCTCCTTGTGCTTTTAAAGTAAGTGGACCGCTTACGAGTTTTCCTGGTATAGAAGCATCATCAGGTGTTTTGATATTTTCTCTAGTTACGTTTGTATAAGTAAAACATATTGCCCATATACCTCCTATTACTAATATTACTCCAGTAAATATCGCTAATAATCCAGAAAACTTTAATAAATTTTTCATATTTATATTATACAACTTTCTTTTTCTCAATGGTAAGGGAGTGGTTCATAAGTATGAGTATGATAAGTACTATTAAAGCAAAAATTGGAACGATGAAAAAAATTAAAGCCATGAGTATGAGGTTTAATTTTAGTATTTTACCATTATCTTCATCTCTCCAGACTACTTGTCTTGAGTTTCCAGCTTTAAATATTTTTCTAATGAAAGCCACGATATCATCCCCAGAAAGTCTTAATTCTTCTTTATTTTGTTCATCGTGTCCATGATGAGAGGCATTTTCATGTTTTTCTTCATGATCAGTATGAGTATTATTTTCTTCATGATTTGTATGTTCCATTTCGGTATTATATCACAGAAATTACCAGAAAATACTTTTGAAAGTCGGACGATATTTTAAATATATAAAAAATATAGTACTTGAAATAGCAGCAAAGAAACACCAAACAGAAGCAAAGGTGACTATATGGAAAGTTCCGGCCATGATAGCAAGGAGGATATTTATACCTCCAAACCAACGTAAGAATTTATTGCTTGAAGAAAGTAAGGGAACAAGAACTGCTAAGAGGTACGCTGCCACTACATAACCCTTGAGCGGGGCATGTAAGTCATAAGAAATGCTATGTCCGACTTGAGTGATTGTCAGTGGATTTGTAAAAAGTAGGGTGATAAAAAATCCTGAAACTAAAGCACCTAAAATCATTGGCCATAGGAGGAATTTTCTTCGGGCTTTATCGAATATGTATATTGCAAGTGGTACGTATATAGGCCAAAAAGCATAAGCAAAGAATAGGAAGCCATATCCAGCTGGTAGGGAAGTATGTCCATTTTTTATATAGACCCATTGGATACCTTCGAGGGCTTGTTGAATACCAAATATAAGAGGAAATAAAGC
>JBBTSS010000046.1:0-2638 GCA_038064635.1 Patescibacteria group bacterium | reverse complement strand
ATAAACCATCCTGTCTGAAATTCAGCCACACTCGCTCCTTTGTAAAGTTGAAAATATATCAAATCAAATACACTTGAAATCATTCCAAAGATAAAAACTCTCTGCATTATCTTCTTTGGTTCAAAATGAGGCACATGACGCAGAGCGTATTCATCAGGATTGTCTGTAATAATAAGCATCAGGGGTAAATCAGTAAGTAAATTATTTAAAAGTATCTGAATAGGAAGCATCGGCAATACTGGATAAAAGAATGATGCTATAAGCAAAGAGAAAAATGTACCCGCATTACCAGAAAGCGTGTACATAATATAAGTCAAAATATTTCGAAGAGCGCGACGTCCAGTAGAAACACTTTTTAGTATCGGGCCGAGATCTTTCTCAAGCAATATTATGTCGGAAGACTCTTTTGCTATATCAGTCGCATTGTCCACTGCTATACCTACATCAGCTCTTTTTAAAGCCAAAGCATCGTTAATACCATCTCCCAAGAAAGCAACAGGGCCAAGTTTTAAATATCTATCTATAAGCTCAAGTTTATTCTCTGGAGTACAACGTGCAAATAAAGTAGCATTGATCAAATCTTTATCCGACAGATCAGCCACATTGGTATCTTCAAAAGATATAATACTGTCTGCGTGTTTTATTAAATTTAGTTCGTTTGCTACATTTGTAGCTACTTCTTTAGAATCTCCTGTTAAAATTTTAACCTGTATACCTCTATCAGAAGCGAGTTTCAAAGATACTGCTGATGTACTTTTTATTGGATCTACGAAAGCTGAAAAACCAGAGAAAACCCATTCACCTGCTTTACCTTCGGCCATTGCTATAACCCGCATACCTTTCTTTTCATACTCTAAGGCTGACTTTAAAATATTTTCATTACCTCCTTTACATAAAGCAAATACTTTTGAGACTATTCCCCTAGCCACCTTATCACCTCCTTCTAAAGTAAATACTTCATAGCCTATATCTCTATTAAAAGGTTCAAAGTTTTTTATTTCTCTTAAAGATGTTTTGATGTTTCCAATAGATTGATTCAAGGCCTCATCGTACACACTATCGAGCCCTGTACGCTCATATTGACCTTGAGAGATAGAATTAGAATTCTCCCAGAAATTGTGTACATCAGAGACACTCGCTACTTTTAATTTATTTTCTGTTATAGTCCCAGTCTTATCAGTAAGCAAGAAAGATATAGCTCCGAGACTTTCCAGAGAAGAAAGCCTTTTTACTATTACTTTATTCTCTGCTAAGGATATTGACTCTCGAGTCAATATGATAGTCACAATCAAAGGCAACATTTCAGGCACCACTCCTACAAGCATGGCAATAGCAAAAACAAAAAAATGAAGCAAACTGTATTTAGCCATTACAAAAACCAAAAAGAACATACATACAAGAAGTGTTACCAAAGAAGTAATAAAAATATATTTTATTACCTTCTCTGTAAATACATTGAAACTACTCCACTTTTTTACAGATTCCAGTTTTGCTCGATACTTAGAAAGTGAAGATTCTTCACCTATCTGTACCACTTGTCCTATTATTTTACCAGTAGTGAGTACTGCTCCAGAAAAAATCTTTTCACCCATAAAAACTTCTTTGGGCATACTCTCCCCCGTGCGCACAGAGTCATCGAGAAAGGCATTCTCAGCTTCTATTATCTCTATGTCTACTGGTACTATTGAACCCGGAACAAGATGCACAATATCCCCTAAGACTAAATCACTTGTCTTTATCATCACCAAGTTTCCTTCACGTAATACATATACTTTAGTCTCGATAAGATGAAGCAACTTCTCGGAAGCTTTAGACGCTTTGTATTCTTGTGCAAAACCTAACACGGTGTTAATTAAAATTATAACTGCAATTATCGTACCATCAACTTTTTCACCTAAGAAAAATGAAACACCCGCTGAGACGACAAGCAATACAAAAAATAGAGAAGATACTTGTTCCCATAATATAGAACCAGCTAATTTTAAGTCCTCTTTCACGTAATCTTATTATAACAAAAAATCCTGGAAAGTTTCCAGGATTTTTTTGTGAATTTATTTGCAGAAAACTAGAGCGCGTTATACCACGCAATTTTTCTTTCCTTTCTACTACCCCCTTCTGATGGCATAGTAAGAACATTGTCTGAATTACTTTCATCTAAAATAACTTCTTTTTTACCACCAACTGTTTCATCTGGATTAAACAAAACAAATTTAACTTGAACATTCTTCTGCTTTGCAAGTTTTAGCACTTCTTTCATTTTCCTTTTTGTCTCTCTAGCTCCCATACCATGTCCTTCGTCTTCTTGAGGTTCGTCAGTAAACATAACAACATCCATGGTACGAACTTGCACAGGCATTTCTTCTAAAGTTTTTAGTAAAGTTTCTACATGCTGTTCTATCTGATCACCTCCTCCAGCATGTTCATTTTTTATATTTATTACCTTTATGTTATCTCCTGTTCTCTTCGCATTTTCTTTTGCAATATCTTCAAGCATTAGATCTCTCTCTCCTACCATAGAATGAGAATTATCTGCAAGAAAAGCGTAAGTAGTTCCGAGGTTTACAACTTCCATTTTACGTGGAGGTACGTCTTTTTTATATTCTCTTTCTACTGGAGGGAGTTTGCTCTTTGTAGGTAA
>JBBTSS010000045.1:0-4061 GCA_038064635.1 Patescibacteria group bacterium | reverse complement strand
AGAACATACAAATCAGTTTGAGGCTAAGCTTGTTGAACGGACACAGAAATTAGAAACTCACATTGAACGATTAGCCAAAGAAATTAACCAACTTAAAAAGAAAAGTAAAACCAGATAGTCTTGCTTTTCGGTTATTTCTTATGAAGTATTTACGTTGTAATAATTTATGTTATAAAACGGCTATATATGTAGGTATAGTAAAAGTTTAATTATTAATTAAAATGAATAAAATTTATGAAAATTTTTTGTAAGAATTTAATCGGTTTTGTCTTAATTATCGTTTTTATGCTTGGTTTTGCTCCATTAAATGTTGCACAAGCAGCCACAACACCGTATATTGGAGCAACAGCAACTTACGGTGTTGTTTCTAGTACTTATACCGGTAATGTCGCAGCAACTGACATCAGTGGGGATGTTTGTTATACTACGGGACCAGGAACATTCGCACCGATAATTACGAACGGCTCATTATTTGTCCCTTGTACAAACGGGGGAGATCAAACTTCTGCTCTAGCAAACATAAATGCTCAAGTTGTTACTAGCTGTAACTCTCTCGGTGCTGGTGCGGTTAATCTGGATAATGCTCCGGGTCACGGGACAGGAGTCTATACCCCTGGTTGTTATACCAGCGGTGGTGCTATGAATATAACTACGGGAGCGACAGTGACCTTAAGCGGTGCCGGAACTTACATCTTCAAACCAGGTGGTGCGCTTACCACAGAAGCTAACACGTTTGTCACATTAGCTGCTGGCGCATCAGCTTGTGATGTCTTTTGGGCTCCTACCGGTGCCACGACAATCGGAGCATATACTACTGGAGGTATTCCGCCAGTTGTTCCCACATTCGTTGGGACCATCTTTCGTGGTGATGCTGAAGGTCTTAGTATTACATTAGGACATTTTGCAAACTTATTAGGACGAGCGTTGGCTTTTGGCTCAACGGTTACAACCGACGACAATGTAATTACTAGGCCGACAGGATGTACAGCAACTTCAGCTCCAGTAGTCGGAACCAATAACAACACTATTACTGTTTTTAAACAAATTATAAATGACAATGGTGGAACAGCTGTTACTACTGATTTTCCTCTTTTCATAAATGGAAGTCCTGTAACGAGCGGTCAGAGTGTAGCTTTAACAGCAGGTACATATACAGTGTCTGAGACCAATCGTCCGGGTTATACCAGAACTTTTACTGGTAATTGTAATGCTAATGGCGTAATTAATCATGGAGGTGTTAATACTCATAATGATATTTGTACTGTGGTAAATAATGATGTGGGGCCCGCAGTCCCTGTCGTTCCACCTCTTATTGATGTTGTTAAAACCGCTAGTCCTTTGTCTCTACCTTCAGGTCCAGGTATGGTGACTTATACCTATACACTTCGTAATATTGGAACAGTTCCAGTAACGAATATAACTATGGTTGGAGATACTTGTAGCCCAATAGTTCTTGCCTCTGGTGACACAAATGTTGATCAAAAATTAGATTTGAACGAAACTTGGTCTTACACTTGTTCAAAAATGACCCCAGCAACTCACACCAATACTGTCGTCGCGACTGGCTGGGCAAATGGTATTTCTGTCGCTGATATCGCAAGTGCTACGGTTGTTGTCGGAGCATCAATAGTGCCACCTCTAATTCACGTGGTGAAGGTACCAAGTCCACTAACGTTACCAATTGGGCCTGGAATTGTTACTTATAACTATACGGTAACCAATCCTGGCACTGTGGCGCTTTCGAATGTCAACATTACTGACGATAAATGTACTGGCCTACCAGGTCGTGTTTTGGGACATCCAGGAGACTTAAATAAAAATGATTTACTGGAGAGTAATGAAGCATGGTCTTTCACCTGTAAAACAAATCTCACTCAAACAACTACCAATACTGTTGTAGCTTATGGTAGCGCAAATGGTTTGACAGCCACAGACTTTGCTCTCGCCACAGTCGTAGTAGCCCCTATTCCAAAACTTCCAAAGACGGGGTTTCCTTCACAAGAAAACAATATTGCATTGATTGTAATTTCCAGCTTGTTTGCCATGGTAGTGTATACGGTTGTTACAAATCTTAAAAAACAAAAGACTCAATAAGCGTTCTTGAAAATATGAAAATAAAAATCTCATTGAAAAGACAGTTTTTGTTTGTGAGTGCTTTTGGGATTATCTTTTTTTTAATTTTTACTTTATCTTTTTATTTTTTTTCTTCGTTCTCTTATGCCAAAACAGTTTCTAAGCAAGTAGAAAATATAGCATCTTCTAAGCAATTGAATTTTGGATTTCCTATTCGTTTAAGGATTCCCAGAATTAAAGTTAATGCCTTGGTTGAACATGTAGGTCTTACTCCACTAGGGGCTATGGATGCGCCCAAGGGCCCCATGGGCGTGGGCTGGCTTGATTTAGGACCTCGCCCTGGGGAAGAGGGTAATGCTGTTCTAAATGGACATTCTGGTTATAAAAATAACGTACCTGCTGTATTTGATAATCTCTATAAATTACGCAAGGGTGATCTATTATATATAGAAGATGATAAGGGAGTTACTATTCGTTTTGTGGTGCGTGAAATTCGAAAGTATGACCCAAATGCAGATGCTACAAATGTGTTTAGTTCAAGTGATGGCTTATCACATCTTAATCTCATCACTTGTACGGGATCTTGGAATAAAAAAACCAAAACTCATTCCGAACGTCTAATTGTATTTACCGATAGGGAATAGGATTTTCTATATAGAGAATTAAAACTGCAATTGCATCCGGCAAAAGTTTCTGTTAAAACTTTTGCCTCTGGTGTGGATTTCTTGGGTTGGGTTCATTTTCCATATCATCGGGTTTTACGGACGACTACTAAAAAAAGAATGTTGAAAAATGTTAAGGAGAACACAAAAACAGAAATTGTTCAGTCTTATTTAGGTTTACTAAAACATGGGAATACTTATAGACTTCAACAAAAGGTGAAAAATAATTTGTAAAAAATTAGTTTTTAATATATTTCTTAGTTCTCCACTGCCTTCCTTTACCTCTATTTAGATTCTTAAAATTTGGTGTTAATGCGTGACAATTTGGACATAATAATCTTAAATTTTTTTCTAGATTATTTTCGGAGTTTCCATCGATGTGATCAATTTCTAAAGGAATATTTCCAGAATTAGGATGCCTTTTGTTCCAATTGCAATTTGAACAGTATTCACCGTATTTGTTTATTAGGTATCTTTTTAAATGTTTTGATATGTTTTTTGAATATATACCTATATTCCCATCTTTTTTTCCGTGCTTCCATTCTTGAATATACTCTTTATATTGAGCCTCGAATTGGCACTTATTAGAACAATATTTTAATTGCCAACGACTAGTAAGTGTTATTTTGCAATTATTACATTTCCTTGTTTCCATATGCTAAGTATACCACATCTTATACAAGAACTGGTACACTTGATTAGTAAGATATTACAATTGAGCCGGAAGAGGGATTCGAACCCACGACATCCACTTTACAAAAGTGGCGCTCTACCAACTGAGCTATTCCGGCATAATTTTGATACTAACACACTTACTTCATCTTTTCTTCTTCTTGTATTTGATGCTTTATTTTTCTGATTTTATGTTTATAATCTGAAACCACTTTTAGAAACTTACTCACATCTTTTTTTTCTGTGCCATTTTTTACTTCTCCGTTTACTTTTTTTGTTATGGCCTTTAATTTTTCATATCTATATTTTAAAAAGTTTAAAGAACGGAAATATAGTCTAATTGTTGTTACGATACTCACATAACCAACTTTTTTTACTCCCTTGATAGTTATATCTTTTATTTCTAACACATAAGGCACTCCTAGTGTCGAATGTTTTTTTTCTATTTCATGAGCACCCTGACTTTTTAACAAAGCCAATCTTCTTTCAAACATTATGCTGATAGAAATTAATGATATAAAGAATAAAAAGAGTAGAATGGTCATATTATATTGAATATTTTTTCACTTCTTTGATAATTGCTTTATTTTTTTCAAGTAATTTACCAACTGTTTCATCTCCGTTTTTTATAAAAGGTTGATCAAGTAATGTTTG
>JBBTSS010000044.1:0-3488 GCA_038064635.1 Patescibacteria group bacterium | reverse complement strand
CCATCACTCTCCGCCCAGATACGCCCGCCGTTGTTTTCAATCATCCCTTTGCCGATTTACCCCGCACCAAAATTTCACATTTATCTCATAACATCACCCAAACAAACCGGTGTGTTTGAAATCATTTTTGGTGCCGGAGCGTAAAGGCCGAGGCCCGTTCCGCCGGTGTTGAGAGTATTGACATATTTTAAGAATTTGTTACTATACACAGCCAAGCCCTTTAAAAACCAGGAGGTAAAAATATGTATTACTATTTTCTGCCGAAGGATTTTGAGGAGCTAAATATAAAAATTATAGATATTTGCGAAAAAATTAAGGAAATTGGAAAAGAAATGGGCAGAAGCTGCCAAGAAGGAGCAGAAACATTTCACGATAATTTTGCTCATGAAGACGGAACCAGGCAACAGGCCATGTGGTCGAATAAGTTGCGCGAAATGATACGAATTAGAAATAATTCAAGGATAATTACTCTTGATAAAAATATTTACCGGGTTAGCATTGGGAGAAATGTGAGGATAAAGGATTTATCGACTGAAGAAGAAAAAATACTTAAAATAGGAAGCTACATTGTATTTACAGGAGAGAATACTATTTCTTACAATAGCCCCTTGGCCCGACTACTTATTGGAGCTAAAATAGGAGATTTAAGAGAAGGAACTCTGGGAGGAAAAAGCCACGAATTCGAAATTCTAAGCATAGAATAAAATGGCGAGGATACAGAAATTAAGGCACTCAGAATCGTATTTCTGGGTGCTTTTTTATAATTTTGGAGAATTGCTAATAAGTAAATTTTTTTATATAATTAAATTAGCATTAAATATACACTATGAAGGGTCCTGCGCGAAAAAATATAGAAGTTGAGATTAGGGCGCTAATTTCAGATATTTCTAATTTTAAGAAAAAATTAAAAGAGTTAGGCGCTGTTTATAAAAATAAAAGCTATCTGCAGGATACTTATTTTTGCCGAAAGGATTTAAATAAGCTGAATCAGGTAGAAATGCACAAGGTTGGATCGTATAGCCTAAGAATTAGAAAGTCCAGAAGACAAAAGGAAAAAGTAAAATCAACATTAAATAGTAAAACGATAATTAAAAAGGGGGACCATAATTCATGGATAGAGCATGAGATTGAAATAGCAGATCCACGGGAAACCGCAAAGATCTTAGTTCAAACAGAATTCAAGCCCTTTTTTCAATTAGAAAAATATAGATTTTTTTATACACTTAATGGTCTAAATATTTTTGTCGAAGATATAAAGGATTTTGGCCAATGCGTTGAAGTTGAAATTATGGCGGAGTCCGGAAAACAGGATGAAGCAAAAAAGAAAATCATGGTTTTCTTAAATAAAGTCAAAGTAGATAAAGATAATATAGTAAAAAAGAGTGTTACGAATTTAATAATGAAGAAAAGGGCTTTCAAATCCAGTATCCAGTTATAAAATATGCGTGAATAAAAAAAGGCTTTCGTAACCGAAAGTCTTTTTTTACTCCTCCTTAAGTTGAACGGGCTGCCTCTTACTATGATGATTAACATAAATCGCTACTCCTTTTAGTCCAGCACCATGCGCTGCCAAATAAATTTTTTTAATTTCTTCTACTGTAGTTGTGCTTGAAAAATTAATTGTTTTGGATATTGATTCATCCACACATTCCTGAAGCGCTCCTACCATTTTTACATGTTCCATTGGATCTATTTCTACCGCAGTTTTGAAAATGTCTTTAATTTTCTGTGATATGTTCAGATCCTGGCAACTACCGTTTTTTAGGATGTGAACTATGCTTTTTTTCAGCTCTTCCCCTTCCATCTCTGTTTTTAGTAATTTTAACAGTTCTGGATGGACCTCATTATTTAGTGTCAAATTGAAAAAGGGCTCAATACCAGTTGAGGCGCTTATGATTTTTCCGCTTCGTCCCGTCGGAGGCAGAGATATAGTTGAACAATTTCTAAGTTTTCCATTTTGCCTAATATTTTCCGCTAAATCTTCCCAGGCTGAGCTAGACACAAAATGCGAGTTCAGCCCTTGGTATTTTTCTTCAATAAACCCAGGTTTTTCCATGTATCTGCTGCCTGACAATCCCGTAAATGAGCCTCTTTCTTTTCCGAGCTCAACGGAAGTTTTTTTACTTGTGAAATTAATCAGGGCTACTATATCTTTGCAGGTGCTCCTTCCTTCCTCAGAATCATAAGATAATTGAAGTTTGGCAAGTAAGTCAGCTACCCCGCAGACTCCAACTCCTATTTTTCGCTTCGCTTTCATTACTCCAGAGCTATTTTTTATTTCGTATTTACTTATACTTATTTCCATGGCATTGTCCAAAGAGCGTACTAAAAGCTCGGTGGCTTTTTTTATGCCTTCAAGATCGACTTCTTCGTTTGTTACAAAAGCGCCCAGATTTAAATATCCAAACTGGCACGTTTCTCCTGGTACAAGACCAACTTCTGCACATGGCGCTACCGATGAATAATGACCGACATTGGGAGTCGGGTTATCACGCTCTACCCTGTCCATAAACACTAACCCAGGCTCTCCATTTGAATACGCTGATTCTGATATTAAATCAAATGTCTCTTGGGAGTTTAAAATTGTTCCGTCTTTTAAAGCAAAATCCTTTCCTAAGCGCAAAGATTCAAAAAAATCCTCGGTCACATCTATTGAAATATTAAATTTCCATTCTTTTTTACTATTTTTCTTTGCTAGAATGAATTCCTTGATTCGGGGATGATTGATGGTAAGGATGGCAATATTTCCAACTGGTCTATTTTCTAATCCAGAACTCGCTCCTTCTACCGCAAACTTATTCAACATATTAAGAACTTTTACCGGGTCTTCGGTGTCGTTTAAATTGAATCCTGTTCCCATGGATTCCTGATGATATGTATTAATTACTTTTTTTATTTTATTCAGGCTTTCCCTGAAATCTATAGAAGGAACTACGCAAGCCGAGAGCGGCTTTTCGACATATCTCCCGGCATTCGTGAGAATTGGAGTGCTGAAAATTATTTTTAAATCATCAATATGGCTAATTATTTCCTTTTCCATTTTTCGCACATCGACTTCACTATTGCCAAATGATAATTCTACATTCGCAAGTTCTTTAGCGACTCTCTCTATCATTTGATTAGGCTCTTCGTCTTCACCAATTATTTGGCCCCTTTTCAACATTGAGCGAATTTGTTCGCACGGATTAAAACAAGACTTGGGACTCTTCTTGTCTTTTTCTACATTGTTGTCTTTGGTTGCGTAAGGAAAAACACCCTTGAATTCAAAGTCTTTTCCCATTGGTTTATAAATTATTAATAGAAAGTTAATTACAAAATTTTCTACCCCCACCTCTGCAAAAGTTCCTGTGATTGTTTAATAGGCAATTCTATTATAAATCTAGACCCTTTTCCTTCTCCATCCGACTCCGCCCAGACCTGCCCCGTAGCAAGTCGTCTCGGCTTTGCTTCTGGGGTCTTGCCGCCGTTAGCTTCTATGATAGCTTTGC
>JBBTSS010000043.1:0-3181 GCA_038064635.1 Patescibacteria group bacterium | reverse complement strand
ATAAACTAAAAATTAATATTTCCTAATCACCGCTTTTACTTTAGCTATGACATTTAGGCTCTGAGTAGGATAAATATTTTTAAAATGTTTATTAGCTGGTTCGAGCCAAACTTTACCATTTTTTGTTTTAAAGTACTTCATAGTAAACTCCCCATCTACTTCTGCGATAACTATCTCCCCATCTTTGGCTTGATTTGCTTTCTCTACAAGCACAGTGTCTCCTTTTTGGATATGAGCTTCTATCATAGAATCCCCGTCTACTTCTAGCATATAAGTAAGTTCTTTCTTCCCGATGAGTAAATCATCGAGACTCATAGTATCGAGTACTTGCTCTTCAGCATCTGACGGAAAACCTGCTTTCACAAGTCCGAGCATTGGAATCTCTCCAAAGGATTGCGTAGGAATAAGTCTTCCTAGATGATCCTTTGCAACCATTCCCGCTTCTTCTAATTTATTCACAATTTTATAAATAGCATTCTTAGACTTCAAGCCGAAAAGCTTCATCATCTCTGAGTACGTCGGCATACGTTTGTTTCTAGAGTAAAAACTTTGAATTTTATTTTGGTACGAGTTATCCATATATTAAAATTGAAACTTCTGAACTTGAAAAAATCTCTGAAAGAAATTCAAGCGAGAACGTGAGTGGTAACGAACTTTCTTTAAGAGAAGTTTGTGATCTCTCGCCTCTTTTGAATAATTTTCTTGATGAATTATTTTATAATCTATAACTTTGTTTAACTTGTTTATCTCTCTTTCTAAAAAACTTAAGTATTGTGTTTGTGACATATTTATTTTTATTCAGACACAAGCCGTATGTCAAAGATAGAAACACGGCTCGGTCTATTAAATTTTATAAAGCGACCTATATAGATAGTATAGGTGAACGCTCGTTCACTGTCAACAAAACAGCTGTGGAAAACCAGAAAATACTTTTAATTATTTTTTATTTTCAAATATTCTTGAACTCCTTTGAGCCATCCTCCAGTAAAATAATCTTCCGGTTTAAAATTTTCTGTTTCAACCCAAAACATCTCTGTGTGTCGAGGTGATAATTTTATATCCCCTCCTAAAAATTTAGCGACATACCCTAATGCAAAAATCTTAGCTGTGTCTCCGAGTGGTGTCACTTCTTTTCTCTCATGTCTCATGTAGACTATCGGCTCACCTAAAATATACTCGATATTGTCTCCGAGTTCTTCGGATAATTTTCTTTTCACAACGTCTTCAAGTGAAGTTTCAAATTCATTTTTCTTAATTCTTCCTCCTGGGAGATCCCAGTCCCCAAAGTCATCTTTGCATATTAAAAACTTTCCATCTTTCTCTAAGAAAACTTTCACTGCTACAAAATACATCTCTTTTTTATTTTCATCCATAAATTTATTTTTCTATTGGTTTAAATAATTCTTCTAATTCTTTTTTCTTTTCTGGATTAAGTTTTGCTTCAAATAATTTTACAAGTACTTCTTTGTCGATAAATGAGTCGTGTTCTTTGGTTGCAGTTTCCACTAATTCATCAAGCGTTACTGTAAGAGATTTTATTTTTTCTCCTGCGTCGAGATTTAACTCTGAAACTTTTTTCATCCCTTTTGCTATAAATACGTACACGGCCCATTCTATCTTTCCAGCTGGTTGAACTGCGTGCCACAAAATATATTCTTCTGCCTCGTATCCGGATTCTTCTAGTAGTTCACGTTTTGCCGCAGACAGAATGTCTTCTCCTTCTTCTACCCTGCCACCAAATGCTCCAACAAATGGATCTTTACCAGGTTGTTCTTGTTCTGCTAAAAGTATCTTTCCATCGGGTAGTACAGGAAAAACGAGTACTGTATCTGGGCGTTTTAATTTCTCAAAAGTGGCTTTACTGCCGTCATATAATTCTTGTTCCCATTGGTACACATCAAACAATATTCCCTTAAAAACTAGGTTGGCATGATCAGGTATCGGTTGTTTTGATTTAGGTCTTTGTATATTCATGAGTCCATTATATCAGTTGTGAAACATGTAACACAAAGCTTTATTTAGAATCAATTTAGGTATTCAGTAGTGATTAACACTCTTGTGTAACATAAAAAGCTGTTAAACAGATAGGTATTTTTGAATAACCAGTTAACTGGTAAACATTCCCCATACTGCCCCATGAAACGCTAAAATTTTGGAACAAGTAGAGGATTTTACCACAATTAAATTACAAATATCTTTAGCTCTTTCTGTTACTTCAATATCCCAAGTTACCCTAAGATGAATAACATCTATTTCCTAAGCACACAAAAGCATAAACAGATGTCCATTAAGTGTCCTTTTGTTTTGTCCGTTAGAATATCTTTAGTAGGAAGATCTTATGTCCTATTAAATTTAAAACTTAAAATCTTCACCTCAGAACTTTCGTCTACTTTATCCCCATAATACTTTTTAAAGCTTTCATACATTTCTTTTTCTGAATCAAACCTTTCATGCCCCTCCCAGTCACTGTCAGTCAAAGTCCCGAGTGTTTTAGTGTAGAGAGAAGTTATTATCGCATTACCAAAACTCTCACCAGTTTCTTTGTTTATAAAAATTAGTTCGTCTCCTTTTTGTAAATCTTTATCATCAAACAATCTCCATGTGGCGGTCTTTTCTCCAGCAACAATTTTTAAAACTAAATGTGGTGCAAATTTTAAAGTTTTCATATTTTGATACTAGCACAAATTTATAAACTCATCTTTAAATAAACTAAAAACTCATAAAACCTTCGGGCGGTATTGTATCGCTTCGAGGATATGATTTGAATTTATCTCTGGTGAGTTTTCGAGGTCGGCGATAGTCTGAGCAATTTTTATCACTCGATGATACGCACGAGCTGAGAGCCCAAGTACTTCTGCGGACTTGTCGAGAAGGTCTCGTACCTCATCTTTTAGTTTTATCATCGCGGACAAATCTTTTACATTCATCTCACTATTCGTGTTTATATTTCTTTCAAAATTTTGAAATCTTTTCATCTGGATATCTCGCGCAGACTTTACCCTATTTTTTATATTTTCACTCTTCTCACCAGTACCGACGTCTCCCAATTTTTTATAATCAATATCTCCGACAGAAACCCATAGGTCGATACGGTCCATGATGGGTCCTGAGAGTTTTCTTTTATATCTATCGAGGTCGCTCGGTTTGCAGACACAATTTTTATTTTTTGATCCGGTGTTCC
>JBBTSS010000042.1:0-4000 GCA_038064635.1 Patescibacteria group bacterium | reverse complement strand
AAGTAGTTTTGAAAGTATTTTCACAGCCTGATTTCATGCATCCCCTATCATACAAATGCATAGAATTTCGGTATTTGAGTCTTTGGTAATGACGACAATTTGGACAGAAAGTTGGAAGTGGTAAATTTTTTAATTTTAAAAACTGAAGTTCAGCAGGAGTTATTTTAAATGCAGTCGTGCATTGAGTCATCACATCTCCATTGCCTGGACAAGAAATTATTTCATTTACAATACTTTCGTTAACATTATTTATATTATTCGGCAAATCCATGCTTTGTATTGTTGGATTATAATCTTTCTTTTCTTTGTCTTTCCATGGATAGCCAATGCTTAAAACTTCTTCTTTAGTTATAGGAAAAATGTCGTGTGCATTCGTTTCGTTGTATCCAAACGGACTCATATCATATGGGAAGAATTCTCCATATTTAAATACCCTACCCTTCTCATCCACATACGGCATAGCCGTCATGTGTTCTTTAATCTTTGCTACTATTTCGTGATATTCTTTTTCTTCGTATTGTTTATTGAAAATACAGAACTTTGCATTCGTAAGACCCACACAACCGAAACAATTTGCACAGTTTTTCAAGATCATAGAATACTCGCACTCACGACAACCTTGAATAGTAAGATAACAAAAAAAATCTTTATAAGTATTTGCCGTGGCAGCCATGGATTCATAAATAAGCTCAGCACCAAAACCTACTCCAGAATTATCAATACAGTCTTTCACACCTATGACTCTATTTGAATAACGGACATTTTCAACATCATTTACATCAAAACTATCTTTCACATTTCGTGCATTATGAATATAATCCCCCGTCACATCTTGTGAAGCATAGATAAAAGCATATTTATGAATAGCTTCATTTATAATCAAATTATCAAACTCTTTTTTAGTATTTTCAAATCCAGAAATAGTCTCTAAATGTAAATCTTCTAATGCTTTTTTATATTCTTCTTTTGAGAGCTTTTGATTTTTAAAAACATATTGCTGGTTTCGTAAGTTTGAACTCAAACAGCAATTGTTACAATTTGCACAATCAAAAATAAAATAAGAATCAATACATGAGTTTGATTGTACGGCATAATGAGTATTGTAATTTCCTTCACAGTCAATATTATAAGAACATCCGTCTATCTTCGTGACAGCCAAAGAATCCATGCTATTTTTTGATTTATCTATTGTTTCTGAATATATTATATCTTCACAATCAGTAATAGAATATGAAAGATAGCAATTTTTATTATCTTTGGAAAAATTTGTAAATTCTGAATTCACCAAATTACCAAATTTATAAGCATAAAAACGAGGATTAATCTGAAACAATTCTTTGAGTTGCTCAAAAAATGGTCTTGAAAAATCATATTCTCTGGCGTTCATATATGGGTCCCACTTATCACCATTCCAGCAATCTACACAAGCCACCGGCGCAGAACTTGGTGAATACATACTTATCAAACTTTTTTTACAAAGCATACATTCACGCTTATGAAGGGATCGAGAATTCCTCCAAAGCATTCTTCTCTTCATACGGCACTCCGGGCAAAAAGTCGGTGGTGGAACTTTTATCTTTTCGTAAAAAGAAAAATCCTCACTTTCTATTACAAAGTCATTCTTACAATTTTGACAATTTTTATTTTCAGATTTCATGTGTTATAAAATTTCTCTTTTATAAACCTCATCACTCACTATCATTTTTGGTCTTCGCTCTGGAGGATATGCAGTCAAAATTTTCTCACCAGATATAGCACAAGTAGTTTCGAAAAGTTTACGAGAAGAACGAATATTTATCCTATCGATATATCTTTCGTTTGGATGAATTCTAGGTATAGGAATATTGTGAGATTTCAAGAAATCATATTCTTGTCGAGTAATATTATAATTTCTATCCGTCCTACTACAAGCGAGGACTTTTCCTATGATATTTTCATCTATGTCATCCATGCTATCTGGTAAATCTTCCATATTAATTGTTTCCTTACCAAAAGTTCCTGGCATATCATCTTTCCATCTATAACCTTTTTCTAGCGCAGCTTCTCTCGTAAGAGGAAAATAAACCTGTGCCTGAGTTTCATTATATGCAAAAGGACAAAGGTCTGGCGGGAAAAATTGACCCCATTCCCCGGTGGTTTTCATGTGCTCTATTATTTTTTCTTTTAAGACTAGATACTCTTCTTTAGAATACTGTTTATTGAGTATCATGTAAGACCCCTTTTTTACACCAACACAACCAAAAAGCTCGTTAGAATTGTGGCAAGAGTCACAGTAAGTAAGATTTGTATTGTCATACGATAAATGCGAAAATCTAATATTTGAAGAACGGACTATGGCATGACTTTCGTAAGCTAGTTCACTGTTTACTCCTATATGATAACATTCATAAGTATCTTTCAAACCACTAGCCGTCATATGAATATTTTTACAATTCTCACCTTTTTCGGTATCAAAGCAGTTTATTACATTTTTAGATCTAAAAATAAAATTACCAGTAGAATTCACAGAATTCTCTATGATCATGCCTCGATGCAGTGCTTTATTAAAAATAATTTCCATCCATTCTTTGTATAATTTTTCCCTATCTGAGTATGATTTCAAATTAAACTCTTGAAGTTTTTCAAAATATTCTTCCTTTGAATATTTTTGATTTCTAAATACATAAGACTGTCCTCGCAAGTTATAAGAAAGAAAACAATTAGAACAATTCTTTAAGTCAAAAGAGTAATAACAATCAAAAGACCCTTCAATCAGAAAACAATACTGACAATTATAACAATCATGAACATTTATACATTCAAAAAGATTTTCATTACTATTGCCTTCTGATCGGTATACATCTGAAGAATTCTTTAGTGGAATTACATTGTGAGAATGCATCACGTTTTCACAACCAAAAGCAGTGACACACATGTAAGCATCCTTAGAATCATTAGAGTGATTCGAAAAATCAGAATTTTTACAATTCTTGTTTAATAATGCAAATCTAGGGACTTTAGTTTGTAGTTCCTTAAACTGTTCAAAAAATGGTCGTGAAAAATCAAAGTCCATTCCATAATCAAGTGAAGTCCAAGAGTCGCCCCACCATTCTGCTATGTCATATACAGTAAAACGTGAGTCTGGTGAATACATAGATATGATACCCTTACCAGTCTTATCACAATTTCTGCGATATAAAGATCTTTCATTTCTCCACATATACTTTCTGACCATTCTACACTCTAAGCAAAATGTCGGTGGTGGAACTTTTATCTTTTCGTAAAAAGAAAAATCTTCACTTTCTATTATGAATTCATTTTTACAACTTTGACACGATTTAGGTTCACTATTGTTTGTACTCATATACATTTACTCTCGCTGGACGCAAAACTCTATCACCTATTTTGTAACCTTTTTGAATTACATTTGATACTGTATGATTTAATTCTTTTTTATCCGTTTCTAGCATTTCTATGGATTCGTGAATGTTTGGATCAAAAACTTCTCCAACTATTCCGACTTCTTTGACTCCATATTCTTCAAATACATTTCCCATCTGAGCATATATGTATTCGACACCTTTACGCCAATTCGCATCTACTTTCTCCCAAGCTTCCTTATTTGCAAAAGCCATATTGAAACTATCCATCACAGTCAAAAATCTAGAAAGAATTCTCTCTCTCATGGCTTCTGAAAAAAGTGCTTTTCTGTCATCTTCTTGTTTTTTAAAGTTTGCAAAATCAGCTCTTTCTTTTTGCCATCCTGTCAAAAATTCTTCTTTTTCTTTTTTAGCAATTTTTAAATCAGCTCTTAATTTTTTTAGAGTTTTCTTTAGGTCTTCTTCCCCGTCTTCGTTAAATTCAAATTCAACTATTTCATCGTCATCTGATTCTGGGACGACCCTCTCTTCATTTTTAATTTCCCCGCCTGCATCAGCTGTGCTGAAAGCATTGCGGGCAGGTTTTTCTTCATCATTCATAAATCTTATCTTAACATAAAAACACCCCTTTTTGAAGGGGT
>JBBTSS010000041.1:0-2240 GCA_038064635.1 Patescibacteria group bacterium | reverse complement strand
CGAGGGGAGCTACGTGAAGCAGTGACAGAGTATACAGTACTCAAAAGATTTCTCGATAAAAAGAATAAATTTACTTATGTAGAAGTGCGTCCTAAAACAGGAAGAACTCATCAGATACGTGTCCACATGAAATTCATGAACCACCCTGTGGCTTGTGACGAACTATATAACCCAGGTAAACCAAAACCAAAAGGTTTTGAACGACTAGCCCTACATGCCAAGTCTATAAGTTTCAAAAATCTAAAAGGTGAAACAGTAAAAGTAGAGTCACCACTTCCAGAAGAATTTAAAAATTTGTTATAAAAATCCACTACTGGACAATATCACTATTTAGATGTATAGTGAGGACTAACTTTAGTACCTCACAAAACATTTCACTCAAAAAAATAAAAGTTTTCTGTCATGAAAAAAATAAAAGATTCAAATCTGGCTGTTTTTGTTGGCCTCTCTACTAACGGAGAAGTAATTACTCTTTTTGATGCTTCACCAGAAGATGAAAAAGTTCCTGGAATTAGTTTTAAAATTGAGTTTAGTGGTTCTTCTGCGAACGTAGCCATTGCAATCCAAAAGTTTGGATACAGAGTGTCATTAGTTGGACTTGTTGGAGTAGATAGAACTGACGGCGATCTTCTTTTGGAAGCTTCACTTACCAAAACCAGTTTAACCTTCACAAGGATTCCAGTTTTGACAAAAAGTAATCTAGCATCGATTGTAGCGAATCAAAATCCTAGTGTTTCTGTAAAAAGCCAAGTAGTTGGTTTTAGAGGTAAGGTTATTCCTAGTAAAGTAAGGAAAGCTATTTCTAAAATCAAGCAAGTGGTTAATTCAGAGCAAGGATGGAGATTGGCGACAGGGATCACTTCTGAGCAGTTTATGTTGGCTCAAGCTTTACTTGGAGATAATGTAGGATATAGATCACTTAGTCCCCATCGTTCATTTTGTGACAATGTGATGGAAAGAGAAAATCTTATTCATTTATTGAAACAAACTGATCTTTTTATTCTGAATCAGAAAGAATTTGATGATTTAAAAATGCCTACAAGTGAAATACACGCCAAAGGAGTTTCGTTGATTGTCGTAACTAATGGTAAAAAAGGTGGTTTTTACTCTTTTTACTCAAACGGTATTCTGACAGAGAAAACTTTTTCGGCTTTAAGTGTCGAAGGTGTAACTTACGAAACTGGTGCAGGAGATTGGTTTCACGCTATGCTTATTTCTTACTTTAAAAGAAAAAATATTAGTGTAAAAACTCTTTCTGTTGAATTACTTGATCGTGCAATTTTTTTTGCTACACGAGTTGTGGCAAAGAAGATTTTATATCCAGGTGGTTCTAATGGACCCTCTCCAGAGGATATGAGACAAATGTGAAAAAATAATTTTTAACCTAATAAATAAAGGGGCCTCAAAACCCCTTTTAAATTTGCCAATTTATTTTTGAGACAGGGTTTTCGGGTGAAATTAAGATGAAATTGAAGTCAGGGAATTCTTTTTTTATTATATCGTTCTCGTTTTCTTTGTCATTCACAAAATAAACTTCTCCTTTTAATTTAATTTTTTTTATTGTTTCAACTTTATGGTTTTGAGTGATGTGTATATGTTCGTCTTTGAAGTATTTTTCAATTCCAGACCCAAACACTTTCTTTTCTTGGAATTCTTTCTCTCCGAAAGTCAGCAGTACTAGATGGTGTTCTTTATTTAATCTTTGTAATATATTTTTAACTTCAGGCAGGAGATACTGAGATAGATTTATATCATTTAAAGCTTTCAATATCTTTTCTTCCGGAGCTTCGTTGTATAAATTTTTTACCGCATTCACATGTACATTGTAATTGTATGCGTTTCTGACGGTAGAGTATGTTTCTAAAATGTGCTTTTCTGTAATAGAAAAAGAACGAAAGACTTCCTGTATATCTTTTTTTAATTTTGCGTTGTCAAAAAGTGTATCATCAAAATCAAAAATTATTGTTGCCATATAAAACTAATCTAACACAGAAGGGAAGGGTATTCACTTGTCAAAAGCTGTTTCTTGTGTTATTTTTACATGAACTTTTAAAATAACGTTTTATGGCAAAGATGAAAATCGGACCCATAAAACAAGGGGTCCAAGCAATCGTGTTGATTCACCAAGCAAAATTTTTGTTGAATCAAAAATTCCTTTTAGTTCAAGATCGTGATGATCGAGGAACAAATACTGGCATTCGGAAGTATGGGCTTCCTGGTGGTGGCATTGAGGAATTCGA
>JBBTSS010000040.1:0-3360 GCA_038064635.1 Patescibacteria group bacterium | reverse complement strand
TCTTTCAAGAAAGTTATATCATTTTCACTCAAGTCACCCATCATTTCATCTTCAAGTTTTGGAGCATAGCGCAGTATTATAGCCATACGAAATTTCAATATTATAAGCTTCAAGAAAAGTTTCATATCAAGATTTATCTCTCCTGCTTTCTCTACTGTACTCATACCGAGCTCAATATCCTCATGAGCAATAGCCGAGATAAAATCATTCACCAATTTTGTCTTTGGTGCACCTGTTATGTCTTCGACTTCTTCTGTCGTTATTTTCTTATTCTTACTAAAATTTAAAACCTTCTGAAGTACACCAAGTCCGTCACGAAAGGATCCATCAGCAAGTATAGACAAGAGCTCAGAAACCCCAGCCCCAAGTTCAAACCCTTCTTTTTTAGAGACATTCTCAAATATTTTTTTTAAAGCGATATTAGATGCTTTTTTGAAAGTAAAAACCTGACAACGAGAAATAATAGTATCAGGAACTTTATGAAGTTCAGTGGTAGCAAGTACAAATATCACATGTTTTGGAGGCTCTTCCAGAGTTTTTAACAGTGCACCCCATGCATCTTTGGAAAGCATGTGTACCTCATCTATGATATATATTTTATATTTTGAATCAAAAGGTAATACTCGTACCCCATCACGAAGTTCACGTATATCATCTATACCTCTATTTGAAGCGGCGTCTATCTCATACAAGTCATTCGGTGATACTTTCAGCATATCTGCAAAGATACGAGCAACAGTAGTCTTACCTGTACCTCGTGTACCTACGAAAAGATACGCATGAGAAACTTTCTCATTTTTTATAGAGCTTTCAAGTACATCTATGATGTGATCTTGCCCGAAAACTTCTTTAAAATTCTTTGGTCTGTATTTACGATATAAAGCTAAATTATCCATTTGAGATATTATACCTTTTCACTTAAATTTTCACAAAAAGCATTTACAATACTTGCTATTTCATCTGCATTTTCTGCTTCCATGAGTTTCATGCGAAGTTCTTTTGCACCATCAAAACCATTCACATAAGCTTTGTAATGTTTTTTCATAATTGCAAAATTCTTGTACTCTCCAAGCATCTCTTCAAATAGTTTTGTATGTTCTACTAAAACCCTAAGTTTCTCTGAGACCGAAGGAAAAGGTTTTTGAAGCGAAGTAGTTTTTAAAGAGGCTTGCGAGAGCGACGGCTCGAGCACGAGGAATTTTTCAGTAGAAAAATATCCGTATTCTTTAGAAACTATTTCGCGATTAAATAGCCATGGATTTCCAAATATCGCCCTTCCAAGCATCACCCCATCACATCCAGTTTCTGTGACTTTCTTTTTTGCGTCTTCTAGGTCAGTAGCATCACCATTACCGATAATCAAAGTATTCCTCGGCCGTAGTCCGGCCACGGACGAGGCTTTATCCAGCTCATCACGAATCTCTACAATACTTTTCATAAGTTCCCAATGTGCAGGAACGTCAGACATTTCTTTTCTTGTACGCAAATGCACGGTCAAAGCTGCAATATCTTCAGATAAAATTTCTCGTATCCAAGTATCTATTTCATTTTTATTGTATCCAATTCTAGTTTTGACAGAGATAGGAATATTTGGTGCACCTTCTTTTGCTGCTCTTATTACAGCTTTTGCAAGTTCTGGATTTTTAATCATCGCAGACCCAGCACACTGTCTTTCTATTGCCCTGTCAGGACAACCCATATTTATATCAACTCCATCAAACCCAAGCTCTTGGCAAAGAGCCGCAGCTGTTTTTATATTTTCAGGTTTACCTCCAAATATCTGTGCGACGATAGGATGTTCACCCTCAGAGTACTTTAGGTCAATCATAAGCTTCTCTCGAGCCTTTGGGTGAGCAAGTCCGTCAGCAGCTACGAATTCAGTCCAGAAAACATCAGGTTTTCCGTACTTATTTATTATTTGCCTAAAAGCTGCATCAGTAACATCTGCCATTGGAGCCAAGACATAAAAAGGTTTAGGTAGATTTTTCCAAAAATTTTTCACTTAACAGTTATAACACAATTTATTTAAATTTGTAGTAAATTTTATTTCCAAAACGTAAATCAATATAATTCAAATTTGTATATTTTTCTTTTAAATTTGTTTTCAAAGGTTCTATGGATACAGCAGACTGTAAATTCTCTACGACTTTTACGATATCTGAAGTGGATTTAAAAACAATTTTAGGTGCATTAGGAGGAGTAAAACTAGATTGCAGATACAACTCTATATCACCATCTTCTTTTATATTAAAAGCGTAAGGTTTTAAACCTATTTTCAGAACAGCATCTCTAAAAAAAGTTAGATTCTCAAAATGTTCTGGTGACAAGTAATGCCCGATAGGACCGTCTTCGATATTTTGAATTTTCCCAAAAAATTTAAAATACACACTACCAGAAAAATATGGTGCAATATCAAAAATATATCCATTACCATCTAAAAAGTAACACTGATCCTCCAATAAATTCAAAAAGTCATCCGGTGTAGTTGTATTTCTTACTACATCTTCCCCGCACCAAGTATACTTACCTTCGAGTTCTGATACTGCAATATTGAGAGTCTTTAAATCTTTTACTTCAAGAGAAACATTTTTCAATCTTTTAAATTTATTAGTCAGCTCATATCGAATAGCATTTTTAGGATACAAAAGGACGTTACTCTTTGGGAAAAACCAAAGATAATGCCCAGAAAGTTGATCTTCGACTACTTTTAAGATCATCTTATCCTCCACTATTTTATTTCCTTCTATTTCTATTTTATTTAGATTTATTTTATCCCATCTAGATAAAAAAATAAGACCAATAAACACTATCAAAAAAAGGATAAGAAAAAAAATAGCTCTATTTCGAAGAACCCTACGTTTTCTTTTTTTCAGTTCTAAAATACGTGGAGAACTTAAAGCTGTTCTTTTATCCATCCTAAATAATGTACTAAAAAATTAAATAATAATTTAGACTTTTTTTATCACTGTCTTTCCACCCATATAAGGGCGAAGTACTTCTGGTATGATGATACTTCCGTCTTCTTGCTGATAGTTTTCTACAAGCGCTGCTGGGAGTCGTGAGGTAGCACAAGCTGTGTTGTTGAGTGAATGCACAAAACGCAATTTTCCTTCTTCGTCTCGATAACGTATACCAAGTCTTCGAGTCTGAAAATCATGGAAATAACTTGATGAATGAGTCTCTCTGTATTTATCTTGTGAAGGCATCCACGCTTCTATGTCGTATTTCTTTACTTGTCCTAGGCCCAAGTCACCTCCACAGTTCACTACGACATGATACGGAAGCTTCAATGTCTGCATAAGATGCTCTACGTGGGCTGTGATGTCTTCGTGCCATTTTACAGATTCTTCATGTGAAGCT
>JBBTSS010000039.1:18179-19595 GCA_038064635.1 Patescibacteria group bacterium | reverse complement strand
CTTGTTCAATTTTAAAAAATTCATGAACTCGAATAATTCCTTTCACATCTTTACCGTGCTTTCCTGCTTCTGCTCGAAAACAAGGTGAAAAACAAATAAATTTCTTTGGTAAATCTTTTTTATCTAAAATTTCGTTCATATAGTAGCCCATAGTAGCGACTTCTGCTGTACCAGCGAGGTATTCATTCTCACCTACTTTATATAAATCTTCTTCTGATTGTGGAAGCATTCCTGTGCCAATCAATGATTCTTTTCTAACGAGTGAAGGTACTATCATAGGAGTATATCCTTGCTGTATAAAATAATTTAAGAAGTATTGCCACAATGCAAAAAACAAAGTTGCTCCATCGTTTTTCATAAAATACCCTCTAAAGCCAGAAACTTTTACTCCTCTATCGAAGTCCACCATATCTAAGTTTTCCATCAAAGCCACATGATCTTTTGGAGTAAAATTAAATACTGGCTTGTCTCCCCAGGTACGGATTTCTACATTTTGCTCATCACTCTCTCCTTCTGGTACGGTCATATCAGGTACATTTGGTACATGTATCATGAGCTTCTGCCATTCTTCCATTATTACTTTTAGTTTTTCTTCTTTACCTTTTATATCTTCTTTGACAATACGCATCTCTTCAATGAGTTGAATTTTCAAAGCAGGGTCTTGATCTCTAGAGATATCATTAGAAACCCTGTTTACTTCCGCTCTTAAATCCTCTACTTCTTTTAGTAATTTTAATCTTTCATCATCAAGAGTTACGAGTCTTTCTATGTCTATATCAACATGCTTTTTCTTCGCACCAGCTTGAACTATATCCTTGTTTTCTCGTATAAATTTTATGTCTAACATATTTAATATTGTACACCAAACTTGTTATAATTCAACTAATAACTCTTTTTGAAATATTTTAAAAAAATAAAAAAATGGAAATAAAAAAACTTCAAAAAAATAAATTCCCAAAACCTCTTTTAGAAATACCCCAACCTCCAGAAAATTTATGGATCATAGGAGACCTTCCCGAAGAAGAGCTCATATACCTATCGGTGGTAGGTTCTCGCAAATTCACTTCTTATGGCAAAGAAGCTTGTGAAAAACTCATAACCGGACTAAAAGGTTACCCTATTGCCATAGTTTCCGGTTTCGCTATGGGCATAGACACGATAGCCCATAAAACTGCAATGAAGGTCGGGCTCACGACTCTCGTCTTCCCAGGTTCAGGGCTCTCAAAAGAAGCAATATTCCCAAAAATAAATTCAAGTCTTATGCAAGAAATAATAGATACAGGTGGATGCTTTGTCTCAGAATTCGAACCAGACTTCAAAGCAACTCATTGGACTTTCCCTATGAGGAATAGACTCATGGCAGGAATATCAAAAGCAGTCCTTGTGATAGAGGCACAAGAGAAGTCCGGTACTCTC
>JBBTSS010000039.1:16670-18079 GCA_038064635.1 Patescibacteria group bacterium | reverse complement strand
CTCTCTCAGCGTGACCTTATTTAATTTGGTCACCGACAAAATATCATCAACAGTCATAGCTTTTTTCTCTAACAACAAGAGAATAGACTGTCTTATGTCGTTGTTCAAACCTCTCAAGATGTACAACTGCTTATCAAGCTTAGGAATTGTCATGTTCTTAATTTTAATGATGAAAATAAAAAATCTTCGAGGAAACCTTTATTCCTATTTCTTTTCTTGCCCTACCCATACTCGCCATTCTTTGAGTAAGTTATGGCGGTCTTTGTTGACAAGGTACTTACTTTTTTCGATAAACACGAGTTTACTTTTTATAAATCCTTGCAAAATTGGTCGAACTGTTGCTTTGCTCAAATTCAGTTTCGCACAAATTGTGTCTAAGCTAGTTTTTTTATTTTTTACAATTAAATTAAAAATTTTTTGATGGTTGTCGGAGCTTCTTATCAGTTGGTCATCCATAGCTGCAAGCAAAAAACCAGTTTTCCAGCCAGGAAGTTCGGTAACAGATCTCATGATAATGATATTTAAAATGAAAAGAAAAACCTGCTATTGCAGGAGGTGTAAATTCTTTTTTAGAGTAACCTATCTATATATTTTTGTCAAATTTGTATAAAAAAAGCCCCCGGAATGCTATACAATCCGGAGGCTTCACTAACACTAAACCATTTCACTAACAAAACATAAACACATTTCACTCAATCAATCAATCAATAACCATCATCATCTTTTCCTTTTTTCTTTTTTCCACCGATGGTTTCACCGTCGGCATCAATAACAACCCTTTTAACTTTTTTTCTAGCGTCATACGCCAGTAAGTTTTTTGGATCATAATCCCAGACAGCCCAAGCTTCCTTGATTTCACCATCTTCATTTCTTATGACGACAAGTGGTAAGCTTCTGCCAGAGGTAGTTGTGATCCTACTTTCTATGAAAAGTTTAAAACGACTTTCGTCTCCCGTAGGATGAAAAGGTATTGCTGGCATTCCAACTTTAAAACCTTCATAAAAATAATCCAACTGAGCTTGTTGATCTCTGTAAACATATCGAAGTACACCTTCAGTGTACGGAGCAATAGTAAACGTACTATCAGACACCAAACGATAAACAACACCGTCCTCAATTGTCCTTCTTTTTAAGTGCACTCGTTTCAAGACCAAAGGTCGGTCCGCAATAAAGTAGTACTGGAGAGACTTTACGTCCTCCTTTTTGATCAAATCTTTTTTGAAGTTGGGTTTTGATACTATGCTGTAATTCGGTGTTTTACACGCCGGAAATAAAAAAATCGCGCTCACTAAGAGCAAAAGAAACAACTGCCATTTTTTCATGATAACAAATTTATGTGGGTGAGAAATTTTTTTGTACTAAAACGACTGTTTTAGTAATGTGTTTTTTGTTTTTTGAAGATCAAAAAC
>JBBTSS010000039.1:0-16570 GCA_038064635.1 Patescibacteria group bacterium | reverse complement strand
CTGGCACAAATAAAAGCGCCACAAAAAAGCCAACAAATACAAACAATGCTATAAGCGTTACCTTTTTTAATTTCATATTTTAATCTTTTAAGTTAAATTCTTCAGAATGTATATGCTCTTCTGGAACTCCATCTGCTAAAAGTTGCTTCCGTAATGCATGTATCATACCTGGTGGTGCGCAAAGAAAAATATCTTTCCACACCAGGCTTCCTGATTTCTTTTTTAATACATCTACATTGAAAAATCCATCAGTATCTGAATAATGAGGAATGAGTTTTATCTGGTTATTTGTAGACATAGAGAGTTCTTCCAGGTGCACTGCTTCACTTTCATTTTTCACACAATAATACACATCAACAGAGTATTCTATTTCATTTTGAACTTGTTTAATCATACTCAAAAATGGCGTCACTCCTATTCCTCCCGCTATCCAGATTTGTTTTTTAAACTCGGCATCTTTATATGAGAACTTTCCATAAGGCCCATCGATAAGTGCTTTTGCTCCGATTTTCAAATTCGGCAAAGTACTTGTATAGTCCCCTAAATTTTTCATAGTAAAAGAAATGGTCTCATCTACCGCATTACCAGAAAGAGAAAAAGGGTGACTTTCTTTTGATACATTTTCATCAGCAAAACTTACAAAAGCAAATTGACCTGGAGTGAATTTTAATTTTTCTCCAACAGGTTTTAATAATACTTCTGTTATATTCCCTCCAAGTACGCGAACATTAGAAACCACATATTTATATTTCTTTTCTAAAAATTTACCTAAAATAGAATGATAGATAAATGACCCTATGCCAAAAGTAAATATTACAAATACATATATACGAAGTGGCATGTATGTAGCCACATCGCTCGGTATGAGAAATGCATGTACTGCTCCAAAAAAGAAAGCTAGACCCATGAATTTATGAGTCCATTTCCAGATATTGTATTTTGGTCTTAAGTATAAAGTAAGGATGATGAGCAATATCATAAGCCCCAAAGAAAATATCCCCCAATTTATAGGCCAATATGCACTAGGAGTAAAGAATGCTACTGCTCCAGAAAAACTAAAACCATTGTAATTACCTAAAAGTAAAAGTGGATGAAAAAGCATCAGCATGAAAGCTATCTGCCCTATCTGGCTATGCCTTTTATAAACCTTATCTAAACCATAAAAAAGATTTTCAAGAAAGTAAAATCTAGCAGAGAGTATGAGTGAAGTCGCAAAAAGAGTAAATCCTAGTATTCCAAAAAGCTGACCAAATAGAGTCAAAGCATCCAGAGTATTCGTAAAAGTAAAATTCGTCGTAGGAGCAAGTACCCATAAAAAAACCCCTACAAGGGATAAAACGACAACAAAAATAATTCCTAAATTTAATTTATGATTTTGCATGTCAAAATATTGTACCACAAATAAATAGCCCCTGAAATTCTTTTCAGAATTTCAGGGGCTTTAAATTTTACAGACAATAATCATTCATCCATCACTATCCTCTCGGCTCAGGGAAGTTTGGCTCTTTTGGCTTTGCTGCTCTGTATGCATTTACTGTTGGATATTTCCTATAATCCCCTAAGTCGCTTTGCCATTCTCGGAGGTTTTGACGATAGGTCACCCACGCTTCTTTTTTGGTTTGAATTAACTTTTCAGCTGCTTGTTGAGCCCTGATTGGCTTCATTTTTTCAGATTCTGCGAGAGCAGCGTTAAGCTTTGTCTTAAAGTCGTTACGAGACATTTTCTTTGCCATAATAGAAAGATGTTGTAGCCAAAGAACTTTCGTTCTTTAACTGATTTGGAACTGTTTATATTTCCCTATCACCATACCATAAAAATACAAAAACGCAATAAAGAGTAGGAACAAATAAAAAAGCCACCCTCCGAATAATCGAAGAATGGCTAAATGTGTTTGTCTTAAGGCAGGTGAACTAATTCATCAAAATGTTTTTAGACATCAAAACTTCATTGTTTGCAAGTTTACGAGTGCGCAGGAATTTGTTTCCTTCAAACACGTACATTTGCAAATATTTGCTTTTAAGTCCCACTTCTACTTGCACTATCAGTACATTGCATTTTTTACTCTTGAAAGAGCAGATTGGTGCAAAAGATACTGGACGACTTTCGGCTATTGCAATTGCCTCTGCATTTGGAATAAATTTGTAACAGTCCCATGGAAGGAAACCTTCCTTGGAAACAACTTTTACTTTTGGAACAAACGGAAGTTTTTCCTGTGGGAAAAGTTTTACAAAATCTTGAAAAGACTGAGCAGATGCGAAAGAAGCGAAAAGAGAGAAGGCGGCGAAAAAAAGTGACTTTTTCATGTTAAACGAAATTGAGTTAAAAATGTTAGTGAATGGCCTCAAATTCCATAAAGAATCTAAGGTTATTCACCAACATCCTGCCTTTTCAAAGAGCTTACTTTACTAGATACAGTATACCATATACTTACCTATTTGTCAAGTAGTATATTATACAAAATAAAAGCCGCAGTTCCCCAAAAAAAAGGAAACTACGGCTATATTTCTAAACGATATTACTTAATTCATCATTTCTGGAGAACAACCTTCATGCACATAGCAACAGGATCCCCATTGGGTTCCTGCATACTGTTTGCGGTGATTTCAATTTCTGAAGCAGTTTCTAAAACACCGGTAGGAGACGGAATGCTTGTGTTCCACGCAGAGGAACCTTTAGTGCCAAAGAGTATCGGCCTCAACGCAAAAAAGGTATTTTCATTTTTTGTAGTGTCTTCGTGAACCACAATAACTACAAGTGGATTATCCGAATCAAGAAAACCTGCTACGAGCCCTGTATTGGTTAAATATCCGTTTACGAGGAATTGGTGAGTTTTCGAAGTTCCAGATACATTCACCGGCCGCTCAACTGTAATCTTTGAATCAAAGGTTCCACCCCGGCCATCACTTGTGGACCATTCAATGGTTACATTTTTACCTACCAGGTTGACAGTTGAAAGATTTGTCGTTGCCGGGATGTTGTAGCAATCGTGGACTGTTGAAGCGGGTTCCTTTTTACATGCCAAAATAGCGAGTGTCAGAAAAATCGGGAAGAAAAAGAGTTTGATGTTCATCTTTTAAAAAATAAGAAATGAAAGGTTTGATAGATACAATAACGCTGTACCCTTTGGCGACTTCTATGACTAATCGTAGAGAGTATTTTAGATTCATTAAATAAACCCAAAACACTCCCCACGATTTAAAAATAATGAATTTTTAAAGGGCAATAAATATTGCATTATATATAACATGAATAATTGTATTTGTCAAATACATAAACAATTTTCATCTCAAAAAAAACCACTCAAATGGATTTTAAAGAGTGGTTTTTCTTTTAATGATTCCTATGGCCTAATTTTCATCTGACAGAAAACCTACATTGGGCCCTTTCATTGTGTGATCTTTCTTCTTTTTTGCATCTTCCCAAGCATTAAAAGGTGAATGTTCCTGACGGATATCTTCCGAAGTTAGCACATCTAGATCCCGCTCATGTTGCGATTGATTAGATTTTAGATTTTCTTTTGGTTCTGGAGTTTTGCCTCCTTTTATTGGATCACCGTTGTTATTTTTTGCTTCCATTGCAGTAGCACTTAGTAGTACTGCAGCAGCACCTATTAATGCTTTTTTAAAAAAACCAGGTCCTTCTCTATTCATAAATTTATATATATAAATTATTGATAATTGAACACTTATATTATACCACTCATTTGCTAAAAAAATATAATTCGTGTAATACTGGATAATAATGAAACTTTTAATAGTCGAGTCCCCTTCTAAAGCAAAGACAATCGAGAAATACCTCGAGGGAGCTTTTACTGTACGCGCTTCCGTCGGACACATACGAGACTTACCAAAATCTAACAAAGCTGCGATAGACATAGAAGGTGGATTTATCCCTCACTATGAGATAAGTAAAGGCAAAGAAAAAGTAGTACACGAACTCCAATCTCTTGCAGAAAAAGCTACCTCAATACTCCTCGCGACTGACCCCGACCGTGAAGGTGAAGCGATAGCCTGGCATATAGACGAACTCTTAAAAGCCGACAAAAAAGTAAAAGCTCCAATACAAAGAGTTACTTTTCACGAAATCACAAAAGAAGCAGTTGAGGAAGCCCTCAAAGAACCTCGTGAGATAGATACAAACTTAAGAAAAGCTCAAGAAGCTCGTCGTGTGCTCGATCGACTAGTAGGATACGACTTATCAGGTATCATCTGGAAAAAAGTTCGCTACGGACTCTCTGCGGGGCGTGTACAGTCCCCGGCACTTCGTATCATCATGGAACGTGAGCGCGAGATCCGTGCATTTATACCAGAAAAATACTGGAAATTATTTGGTGAGTTCGAGACTTTAAATAAAAATAAAATTACTCTAACTTGCGACGAAGAACCTCGTGATGAAAATTTAGTTAATAAAATATTAGAAGTCGGAAAAAAAAGTGATTGGCTTATAAGTGCAGTAAAAGAAAGTGAACAAAAGCGTTCTCCTCGTGCTCCTTTTACTACTTCTACTTTGCAACAGACGGCGAGTTCACGCCTCGGCTACTCGCCTTCTCGTACAATGCAAATAGCTCAGAAACTCTACGAAGCAGGACACATTACTTATATGCGTACAGACAGTACAAATCTATCCGTAGCTGCTCAAACTCAAATACTTGAATATGTAAAAAAAGAATACGGTGACGGATACGCTGAAGCAAGAACTTATAAAACCAAATCCAAAAACGCCCAAGAGGCTCATGAGGCGATACGTCCTACACACATAGAAGTAGCACACGCTGGTACGGACGAACAGCAAAAGCTTTATAGACTTATCTGGGAGCGCACAGTCTCAAGTCAGATGACTGATGCAAAACTTTCAAAGACCAAAATCTCTGCAATAATAGAAGACAATAAAGAGCTCCCAGCATTCTCTGCAAACGGTTCTCGTCTTCTTTTCCCTGGATGGCTCAAAGCTGATCCTGATGCAAGAGGTGAAGATGTAGAACTTCCAGTATGTGTAGTCGGAGAAAAAATAAAATTATTAGACTTACAAAGTTTAGAGAAATTCACAGAACCACCAGGCAGATACAGCGAAGCAGGGCTCGTCAAAGAACTAGAAGCCCGAGGTATCGGTCGCCCGTCTACGTATGCATCTATCATGCGCACTATCGAAGACCGTGGCTATGTTAAAAAAGAAAACAAAACATTATTTCCTACTGATACAGGTGAAGTAGTATCAGACTTCTTAGAAAAGAATTTTGCAAATTATATTTCAGATACTTTTACAGCAGAAATGGAAGACGAACTAGACGAAATATCTAGAGGAGAAAGAGAATACGAAAAGACTTTAAAAGACTTTTATGGGCCGTTCTTAAAAGAAGTAAAAGAAAAAGACAAGTTAGCAAAAGCGACAGACTTAGGCGACGCACCAGAGAATATAAAATGTCCAAAATGTGGAAAGAGCATGATCATCAAGCTTTCTCGTGGTGGCAAGTTTTATTCTTGTTCTGATTATCCAGATTGTACAGGAGCTCTCATGCTCGACGGCACAGAGCTTCAGGGGCCAAAAGAAATAGGCGAACTCTGTCCTCTCTGTGGAGAGAAAAAAGGTAAACAAGGTGGAGGTAAACTCGTCATCCGTGAAAGACGTGATGGCACAGGTACTTTCATATCTTGCTCACGTTATCCAAAATGTAAATTTATAAAACAAGACGAAGAAGAATTAAAAAGAAAAATGACTGATGTAACCTGTCCAGATTGTAAGAAAAATAAAATAATGGAACGTAAGGGTCGTTTTGGAATATTCTTCTCTTGTGCAAGTTACCCAGATTGTAAATTTGCAATGAAAGCAAAACCAACTGGCAACATCTGCGACACATGTGGAAGCCTTATGATGGAAGGCACAAAAACAATACCTGAAAGATGTAGCAACAAAACTTGCCCAAATCACAACCCTCATAAATTAAAAAAGATTGAATAAAACCTCTCGGTGATATAAGATACTTATATATGACCGACTTTAAAGAAATAATAAATTTAATAGAAGGAGGTATATCTAAAGAAGAGGAAACTCTCATAGAAAAAGCATATTATTTTGCTGAACGTGCTCATGAAGGACAAAAAAGGAAAAGTGGTGAACCATATTTTATTCACGTATTTGAAACAGCAAAATCACTTGCAAAACTTGGTATGGATGCAAAAACCATAGCAGCAGGACTTATGCATGACGTACTCGAAGACACAGAAATAACTGAAGAAGAAATGGAAAGAGAGTTTGGTAAGACTATCGTTTTTTTAGTAAAAGGTGTTACAAAACTTGGAACTTTAAAATATAGAGGGCACGAAAGACACGTAGAAAGTCTACGCAAATTCTTTATTGCTATGGCAAATGACCTACGTGTAGTCATTATAAAGTTTGCTGATAGACTTCATAATCTTCGCACACTAGAACACGTACGAGAAGACAAAAGAAGTAGAATCGCATTAGAGTCAATCGAGATATATGCTCCTCTTGCAAACAGACTTGGAATGGGAAAATTAAAAAATGAAATAGAAGAAACTGCATTTCCTTATGCATATCCCAAAGAATATCAAATGGTAAGTGATATGCTAAAAGAAAAAAAGGAAGCTTTCACAGAAAACACACAAAAAATCAAAGACATCTTAGAAAAAGAATTAAAATCAAATGACATAAAATTTGAAGAAATAAGTCATAGAGTAAAAACCCGATATAGTTTATGGAAAAAACTTCAACGTTATGACATGGATTTAGAAAAAATTCATGACATTATAGCTTTACGAGTAGTAGTAGATAGTGTGGAAGACTGTTATAGAGTTTTAGGACTTGTACATTCCGTTTGGAAACCAATTCAAGGAAGAATCAAAGACTATATTTCCCTGCCAAAACCAAACGGTTATCGCTCACTTCATACTACTGTATTTACTGGGGAATTCGGTATAGCTGAAATACAAATACGTACAAAAGAAATGCATGCAGAAGCAGCTTATGGTATCG
This sequence comes from Patescibacteria group bacterium, assembly GCA_038064635.1. Lineage (GTDB taxonomy): Bacteria > Patescibacteriota > Minisyncoccia > Phycocordibacterales > UBA9973 > UBA9973. The sequence continues at coordinate 9,579 of JBBTSS010000039.1, read as the reverse complement.
CAGCTCACTTTGCCTATAAAGAAAATGGTTCCGCAAAAGCAAAAGAAGATCAAGGAAAATTTGAATGGATAGAAGAATTAAAAGATTTAAACTACAATCCAGAAAAGCCTCTAAGTTTCTTTGAACATTTAAAAATGGATTTCTTTAATGACCGTATTTTTATACTCACACCTAAAGGTGATGTCGTAGACTTACCAGAGAATTCAAGTCCTATTGATTTTGCTTATTCTATACACTCAGATATAGGTGACCATGTAACTGGTGTAAAAATAAATGGAAAATTAGTTCAGATGTTTTCTACTCTAAAAAACGGAGATATTGTAGAGATAATAACTAAAAAAGAAGCAAACCCCTCAAGAAAATGGCTTGACCACGTAAAGACAAACCTTGCCCGAAAACACATAAAAGCCTACCTAGAAACAGAGGACAATAGTATCCTTTCTAGATTAAGAAATTTTAGAAATTATAATTCGTAAATTATAGACTAAAGTTAGCAATATTATACAAAGCAGGATCTTCTGGTTCTTCTTCTTTTTTAGGTGGCAAAATTACTTCTTCAATACCAGGTAACACTTGCGCTAGTGCTGGATTATTCTCTTCTATTACTTGTTCTTTAGGTTCTATTTGTTCTGTATTTTCTTTGTTAATTGTTTTAGATGCTATATAATTTTCGAGCATTTCGGTAGGTTTCTTTGCAACTCCACGCTTCTCAATCAAGTCTAAAATAGCTTGTAAGTCTTCAGTAGAAAAGAAATCAATCTTTATCTGACCTCCAAGTTCTTTCATCTCTATATGAACTCGAGTACCTAATTTATCCTGAAATTCTTCTTCCATCTCAGTAATAGCAGGATCTGCAATAAACTCTTTCTTTCTGACTCTGTCATAAGCTATTTTTCTAGCTAATTTTTCTGCTTCACGAACAGTTATTTTTTTATATAAAATTTCTTTAAATAAGACGATCTGTTCCTCTGGATGATCTGCCAACATAAGAAGCGGTCGAGTGTGTCCCTCAGAAATCTTACCTTCTGATAATCCTTGAAGTATCTCTTCTGGAAGAGAAAGTATTCGAAGTGAATTTGAAACATACTCACGACTCTTTCCCATTTTCTTTGCTACTTCTGCGTGAGTAAATTTAAATTCAAAAGAAAGACGCTGAAAAGCTTTTGCGCGGTCCACTGCATTCAAGTCTTCACGTTGCAAATTCTCAAGTATTGCGAGTTCAAGCTTCATCATTGAAGTATCACCTACTCGGATGATTACAGGCACTTGAGATACTCCTGCGAGTTTTGAAGCGCGAAGTCTGCGCTCCCCTGCGATGAGTTCATACTCAGTCAAAAGTCCTCCATCTTCTTTTTCTCGCTCTACACGTGAGACAGTAAGAGGTTGTAAGACTCCATATTGTTTTATAGAATCAGCCAAATCTTGCAAACGAGCTTCGTCGAACTCTCTTCGAGGTTGATAAGGATTCGGTTTTATTTTATCAGTATCAATCCAGAAAATTGAGTTGGAATATAATGTAGACATGTAAACTATTCTAACATAATTTTTATTTTTTTAAAAAATTGATTTTAGTATGCATTTTGTGTAAAATATGTGAATTGCTTTGCAATATGCCCAGGTGGCGGAATTGGTAGACGCGATGGACTCAAAATCCATTGATGGCAACATCATGAGAGTTCGATTCTCTCCTTGGGCACAAAATGAAAAAAAATAATACACAAAAGGCTTCTTATACTTCAGTCGATTTTCAAGTTACTGGTGGTAAAAAATTATCTGGTGAGATAACTACTAGTTTTTCAAAAAATGGTTCTGTCGGACTTTTGTGTGCATCCCTTTTAAATAAAGGTACTACGACCCTACACGGTATAGCGAGGATAGAAGAAGTGTATAGAGTCATAGAAATTCTTGAAAGTATTGATGTCTCTGTAAGTTGGATCGGTGCTCATACTATCAAAATAACTCCCCCAACAAAATTTAACTTAAAAAATATAAACATCGAGTCTGCTATTAAAACTCGTTCTATCATTATGCTTATTGGTCCACTCGCTCATTTACTACCTTCTTTTTCCATACCTCATGCTGCTGGTTGCAAACTCGGTAAACGCACAATCAGTGCTCATACTTACGCTCTAGAAGAATTAGGTATAAAAATAAAAACAACAAACAATAGTTACGACGTAACAACAAAAAAAACAAAGTCTGCAAATATTGTAATGTACGAGTCTGGCGATACTGCTTGTGAAAATGTTTTAATGGCAGCAGCGAAAATAAAAGGCGTCACAAAGATAGAATGTGCTAGTGGCAACTATATGGTTCAAGAAGTTTGTTTCTTTTTACAAAAACTCGGTGTAAAAGTTACTGGTATAGGCAGTGGCACAATAATAGTAGAAGGTATTTCTGATATAAATATCGATATCGAATACAGCAACAGTGAGGACCCGATAGAATCCATGATGTTTATATCTGCTGCCATAACCACAAATTCAGAACTAATTATAAAAAGATGCCCAATAGATTTTTTGACCCTAGAGTTATATAAATTAAAAAAAATGGGACTCAAATACAAAGTATTGAAAAATTATTTATCTGAAAATGAAAATACAAAACTTATAGATATTCAACTTTTCCCAAGTAAGCTAAAAGCCCCAGAAGACAAAATACATGCAAACCCTTACCCTGGAATAAACATAGACAATCTTCCCTTTTTTGTCCCTATTGCCACAGTAAGTAAAGGTACCACGCTCATTCACGACTGGTTTTATGAAAACAGAGCTATCTATGCCACAGAGTTAAACAGACTTAGTGCGAATGTAACCCTAGCTGACCCTCACCGTGTCTACATCACAGGAGGGACAAAATTAAAATCAGCTCAACTTGTCTGTCCTCCGGCCCTCCGTCCTTCTATGGTTATACTCATAGCTATGATGGCTGCGAGTGGTACTTCTGTGCTCCGAAACGTATATATGATAAACCGTGGCTACGAAGACATAGCAAAAAGACTCAACTCTATCGGTGCAGACATAAAGATAATGCAAAATTAATGAAATCAAAAGTAATTGTAATACTCGGAGCTACTTCTACTGGTAAAAGTGATCTAGCTGTACAGTTAGCTAAAAATATATTCAAGAATAAAGCAGAAGTAATTTCTGCAGACTCTAGACAAGTGTACATTTGGCTTGATCTTGGAACAGGAAAAATTACAAAAAAAGAAATGCGAGGAGTTACACATCATCTTCTAGATGTTGTGAATCCAAAAAAAACTTTTACAGTAACTGAATACAAAAAACTTGCTGATAAAAAAGTAAAAGATGTATTGTCTCATGGAAAAATGCCTATCATCGCTGGAGGTACGGGTTTTTATATTGATGCAGTTGTAAACAACATTATATTTCCAGAAGTTCCTCCTAACAAAAAAATAAGAGAAACTTTAAATAAAAAATCTGCATTAAAACTTTTCCAAATACTTGAAAAATTAGACAAAACTCGTGCTAAAGACATAAAAGATAAAAACGAGATAAATAATAAAGTTAGGTTAATCAGAGCCATAGAAATAGCAAAGTTTTTAGGTAAAGTACCAAAAATTACAGAGGGTAACCCTGTGTATGATTTTATTAAAATTGGTTTGTACTTAGACGATGAGAATCTAAAAGAAAAAATACGTACACGACTTTTAGATAGAGTAAAAAAAGGAATGCTAAGAGAAGCTACGAATTTACACAATAAAGGTATATCTTGGAAACGAATGAAAGAACTAGGGCTAGAATATAGATATATGGCTTTACATTTAGAAGGCAAAATCACAAAAACAGAAATGATAGACCAACTCGCAAATGAAATAAATCATTATGCAAGAAGACAAAAAACATGGTTCAAACGCGACCCAGAGATAAAATGGTTTAAACCAGAAGAATCTAAAAAAATAGAAAAATATTTAAAAGAAAAATTAAATTAACTTTTCTTATTTCTTATCATTTCTACTACTGCAGGTAAAAGTGAGATGAGAACTACAAGAATAATTACCCAACTCATATAATCTTTCATCTGTGGAAAAATTTGTCCTAAAAAATAACCAGACAATGTTACGGTCGTAGACCAAAGTAAAGAACTAAAAAAAGAATACTTTAAGAAATTTTTATAATCCATTCTTACTACACCTGCTACAATTGGTGTAAAAGTTCTCACTATTGGCACAAAACGAGAAAAAATAATTGCAGTTTTACCATATTTTATGAAAAAATCATGTGCTTTATTTATATGTTCTTCTTTTAAAATCTTTTGAAAGAAAGCGTATTTTCGTAGTCTATGTATATGTACCCCTATATAATACCCAGCTATGCCTCCTAAAAAAGTACTGATAAAAATCAGAGGTATTAAAATGTATAATTTCAAATATGTAGTAGAAGCTAAAAGCCCAGCAGTAAAAAGCAGACTGTCCCCCGGAAGAGCAAAGAAAATTCCAGATTCCAAAAAAACTATCGCAAAAATACCTGCGTATCCGTAAGTGGTTAAAAGATATGGAATGTTAAATAACTCAAGCATATATTTTAATTTGTGAATGGGTTAAAGTTTGTATTTGTATCATAATAATCCTCCCCTTCTTTCTTTTTTAAGAAATTAACTACTTTATAAGTCACAGGAGTTAGCACTACTTCTACTAAAGTTTTAAAAATGTAATTTGAAACTATAAGAGTTAGAAGTAAACTATTTGGCAAAACACCCAAAAAAGCTATTAAAATAAAAAGAGTGCTGTCTACGAGTTCACCCACTACCGTAGAACCTATGGTTCTAGCCCACAGTTTACGTCCTTGTGTAAATATCTTCATTTTAGCCATAACAAAAGAATTTGAAAAAGATCCAGCAAGGTATGCTATAAGACTAGCGAAGACTATCCTAGGAGTATAACCAAGTATTGCATTATAAGCTTCTTGATTTCCCCAATCTGCTGCAGGAGGTAATTTGCCTACTACTATAAACACGAAAGACATAAGAAAGGCCATAAAGAAACCTAACCAAATAACTCTTTTTGATCTTTTGTATCCATAAACTTCAGTCAATATATCTCCAAATATATAGCTTAAAGGAAAAAGTAATGTTCCGGCATCAAAAGTAAACCACCCAAAATCAACGATTTTCGTAGAAGCCACATTTGATATGAGTAATACAGAAACGAAGAAAACAGAAATAGTACCTAAATATTTATAATTTTTTTCCATATAAAACAAGTCTACTATAAACAAGCTTCTTTTAAAAGTTAAAATTTTCGGCTGTTATAGGCCCAATGCAAAAGGGCCTGTCTTTGACGAGTATTACAAAAAAAATCCCCCTTTCTACATTTATGAGTTATTTGTGCTACATGACGAGTCATAGCCTTCCAGCGCTTTATCTGCCTAGCGTCGTCCATAGTCCTACGTCCTAAATAATATCTAAAATACCATTGCATCCAACCACGAGGATCCTGTCTTTTTATCCAACGATTTTCCTTCCATACAGTAAGCGACTGACTTGCATCAATTCCAAAATAATTTAATTCTTTATGCCTCTTACCGTCCTTTGAAAGTTTCGCTTTCGAAAACCAATTTTTTGGAAATTCTTTTGGTTTATCAGAAAAATAAAGCCCACCAAAAACACCAAGCTCAAGCATCTCTTTTGGGTTTAAATCCGGACGAAATTCAGGATCAAAATTCTTTCCCATCGGTTCTGTTATTTCATAAATATAATTTTTCTGCATTCTGTCATTCACCAAAACTTTTTTTGTTTTCATAAATTACATTTTACTTGTAAGAGAATACACAACTAGGGCTAAATTCCCCCACCAACATATAAAAGAAACAACAAATGAGATAGTTATTTTAGATTGCCAAGAGCTTGGCAATAATTCTCCCGACTTTCCTTCTAATTCCTTTTTTAATAAAAAGGGACTTACCAAAAAAGAAAGAAAAATACCGTTAATTATCATTATAAAAATAGTAACTACATGAAAAATAGTAACGTTATTTATACCTATATCTCTATAAAAAATACCTCCACCAATAATTGCCAAAAACATACCTAGCCATATTAAAGGTTTAGTAACTTTATGAGTGCGAGTAGTGGCCTCTGTCCAATAAGCAGACTTACGACCCAAAAATCCATGCAAATCTATGACAGTAACAGCACCAAGCCCGATGATAAAACCAGCAAGTAAAACAAATAACCCTATAAAATCTAAAGTTAAATAAGACATATTATAAATCTTTTTTAGGTGGTAATGGTATAAACATACTTGTCCTTTTTTTGTATTCAGCAAACTCTGGGTTAAGCTCCATTTTCTTTTCAAGCATAGGCACTCCTGAAACTTTCAAAATCAAAAAAGTGATAGTTATAGGTCCGATAATACTAATCCAACCATAAGGCACAGAAAGTGCAATTATAAAAATACCCCACCATTGAGTAACCTCTCCAAAGTAATTTGGATGACGAGTGTATTTCCAAAGACCACGTTGCATGAGCTTACCTTTATTATTTGGATCTTTTATAAAAACAGCTAATTGACTATCTCCAACTGATTCAAAGAAAAAACCAACACACCAGACCAATGAACCAATCATAGCTAAATAGGTAAATACATTATCACTATACAAATTAATAAATAAGACAGGTAAGACAATTAAGAAAAGTAAAAATCCTTGTAATATGTATATTTGAAAATAAGAACGAAGGTAAAAATATTTTCCCCATTCCACCCTCCATGCTGCATAGCGATAATCTTCTGGTTTACCCCAGTTTCTTTTTGCAATATGATACGCAAGACGAACTCCCCATACAGAAACCATACTTGTGACTAATACAGTCTGCATAAGATATGTATCATTAAACAAGAAAGAAGCCCATGCAAGAAAGACAAAACCTAAACCCCAAGCAATATCTGCAACATCATTTCTTTTTTCAAAAATACTAGTCACGAACCAAAGGTTCATGTAAATAAAAAGTAGTAATGCTAAAAGTAAAAAAATCATAGTCCAAATTTGATAGCAATAAAGTAAGCAACAACAGAAACAGAAGCTGATAAAGTCATACCCCAAGCTAGATCAACCAAAGTCACAAGTAACGGCCAATCTTTCATCGTGGCAAGGTTTGTAAGATCATAAGTAGCGTAAGTAATAAGCCCAAATAAAGCACCAAAAATAATAGCGTGTAACCAAGAGTTTTTCTCTAGAGCAGGAGTAAGAACAAAAACAACTAGACCCCCTATAAACAATAAATAAAAAATAATGGCTGCCGTCCAATTTACATTGGGTTTTAATAAAAATCCTATTTGACTAGCGTAAAATTTTTTTGCAATTAACCCCAACCACAACATATCAAAAGCAAAAAATATTGGTAATGTAATGAAATATAGTTTTAAAAAAGTATACATATATTTTATCTAAAAGTAGCAATACCACTTCCTCCTTTAAAAGTGAAGATCAATTCGCCTTTGGAAGTAAAGTAAAAGCTTTCAGCTTGTTCGAAAATTTTCTTGAAATCACCTTCTTGTGAACCTTCACAATACATCAATGTACCCAACATATCACTAAATGTAATATTTTTATTTTTTACAACATAATTTCCACCGATACCATTACAATCCGTAGAAGCAGAAAAAGTACCATCTTTTTTAAGAGAAACTGTAAATTTGTTTGCAAGAAGTGGTACTATTTTCTGACCAGCAGGATACGTAGTAGAGATCCAATTCCAAGACTTCATTCCAAGTGTCATTTTATCCGGATCAGCTTCTCCTTCAAAATCTTTCACCCATTCACCTATTTCTCCAGAATTTTTATCATAATGCACCCATATAGTCTTACCAACAGTAGGCTCTGCTGTCATAGGGTCATTTTCTCTTCTTTGCGCAAAATTATAAACAGCCCGTCCCTCTTGAACATTCAACGATTGTGGGGCTATTCTATCTCCTAAAAACATAGCATTTGTCGGTTTATAGCTTGTGCCCATATTCATATCCAACACAGCATAATAAAACTTACCTGTACCACCTGAGTCATTTACAAGCCATATAGCGGCATCTGTATCACCATCAGTATCAAAGTCTCCATAGGCAGGTTCTCCAAAAATACTAAGTGTACTTTTACTCAAAGTACCAGGAGCACCTTCGTTTATAGCTGTGCCATTTTTTAGGTGAAATATTTCATCTTCTACTACATAAGACATATTATTAACATCCAAAACAAAAGCATCTGGATTAGGAATTTCTGGGGCAACAACAAGTGGACTTGGTTTAAAATTCAAAACATAAAAAACTACAAACCCAACAAGCAAAACAACCCCAACAGAAAAACCAAACATTATAAAAACTTTTTTATTATGATCCATAAAATTTTAGAATTAATTTAATTATACTCATACATTATAACACAAATTTTAAAATCATGAATACCTTTTTTAAAAAAAATTTATGCTATCATAGCCCAAAGATAGTCATTTTGTTCATTTCAAAAACTCATTACCATGAGAAAAATATGGGTGAAAATACAGCTCTTTGGAGTGGGTTTTGTCGTGCACACGGGGATAAATTTCCTTTTTAGCGCGGGACTAGCCCCTTACTTAGTATGGAACTTTGGTTTCAAAATTGCTTTTATTTCTTTCTTTTTCATAAACTTAACCAAAAACAGGATCATGGTCTATGTATATGACCATCTCAAAACTGATTGGTTTAGAATTGAATCAGTAAAGAAAAATAAGCACGAAGAAAACCAACTCGAAATAATAGTTGTTCGTAAGAAAAAAACTGTTATTAGAAAAGTAAAAAATCTATTAATAATCTGGGCATTAACCGTATGGGATCCTACCTTTGCCGTACTCTACGCAAGAGAGGGTTATCATCAATATGATGGTATTAAAAGAAAAGTTTTAGGTGTGTTTCTGTTAAGCACATTCTTTAATACTTTGGCTCTCACCGGAGGACTAGCTTGGATTATTAATTTTATCAAAAATCTTTTAAACTAAAATGCCTTCATTCAGAAAGAATGAAGGCATTTTTTATTTTCTGATCGTTTATTACTTTATTGTAATACTTTTTATAAGCACAGGTTCGAGAGGTCTATCATTTGAATTTGTTGCAACATTATTTATTATATCCACCACATCAGTACCAGCAACAACTTTTCCAAAAACAGTATGCTTTGTGTCTAAAAAGTTATTATTTGCAGCATTTATAAAAAATTGTGATCCATTTGTATTTGGACCAGAATTCGCCATTGAAATGGTGTAGATATCATTCTTATTACCTGCTGTGATCTCATCATTAAACTTATACCCTGGTCCACCAGTACCCCAGAAGTCAGCCTTTGTGTCGTCTTTTGATAATGGATCCCCTCCTTGATTCATGAATCCTTTTATAACTCTATGAAATTTTGTACCATCATAAAATCCTTCTTTTGCTAATTTCACGAAATTTTCTACTGTCTTTGGTGTAGCTTCCACAAATTCTAAAGTAATATCTCCTTTACTTGTATGTAATACTCCTTGCATAACTTTTTTATTATTATTATTTTGATCAGCGACTTTTTGATCAGTTTCTTTTAATACTACCCCCATCTCATT
>JBBTSS010000038.1:0-14961 GCA_038064635.1 Patescibacteria group bacterium | reverse complement strand
CTATCGAGGTCGCTCGGTTTGCAGACACAATTTTTATTTTTTGATCCGGTGTTCCCGCAAGGGCAAGGATTCATCGCTGCGACTAAAATAAAATTTGATGGAAAAACAGCAGACCCTCGTGCACGAGAAATAGAGACGATGTTATCTTCGAGTGGCTGACGCAAACTCTCGATAACTCTTTTTTCAAACTCAGGAAATTCATCTAAAAATAAAACTCCTTTATGCGCGAGAGTCACTTCTCCTGGTTTAGGATATGTTCCTCCACCTATGAGTGAGACATAAGACGAAGTGTGGTGAGGTGCACGAAAAGGTGGCGCACATACAAGCTCTCCTCTATTTGCTCCAACAATAGAATGTATACCTGTAATTTCTAAAACTTCATCAGTAGAAAGTTCTGGAAGAATTGCAGAAAATGCCCTTGCAAGCATCGTCTTACCTGTGCCAGGTGGTCCGTACATTGCTATGTTGTGTCCACCGGCGGCTGCTATCTCAAGTCCTCTCTTTGCACTTTCTTGTCCACGCACATCAGAAAAATCTGCACCACGAAAAACTTGCTCATAAATTATTTCAGTCTTCGGTTGAATTTCAATTTTATTTACTTTTTTATTTTCAAAATTTTTATTACTTTCATCCAAATGTTCTACAACTTCTTTTAAACTTTTTGCACCAAATATTTTTATCCCTTCGATGAGTGCCGCTTCGACGGCATTTTCTATTGGTAGATATATTTCTTCAAAACCCATTTTCTTTGCTTCTTGTACGAGAGGTAAGGTGCCTTTGATAGGACGAAGAGTTCCATCAAGACCAAGCTCTCCAAAAAATATTTTTTTCTCACTATTAAATTTTATATCTCCTGCTGAAAGCATATAAGCGAGAGCAATAGGTAAATCAAAAGACGGACCCTCTTTCTTGAGGTCCGCCGGGGAAAGTGAAACTATTATCTTTTGATTTTGAGCTTTTGGGGATTTAAAACCAGAATTCTTTATAGCACTACTTACTCTATCTTTTGCTTCATCTACGGCTTTATCAGGTAATCCGACAACATTAAAAGCATGAAGCCCACGAGATAGGTCTACCTCAATGGTGACGATAACCCCTGTTAGTAAATGTACTTGCGCAGAATAAACCCTTGCAAAGCTCATATTTGTTTTAAATTAACTTTCTAAATGTTTTTTACAAGTCCGCGCTGCAGGATTTGCTCCGATTCTTGCAGCTTCAATTTCTTTTTTACAAACTTTACAAACACCAAAAGAATCTTTATTTATATTCTTTAATGCTCCTAAAATATTGTTAAGTCTTGGTTCTAATACTTCCATCATTGAGCTTTTTGATTCAAAGTCCTCAAACTTATCAGCTAAATCATTTTGATCTGTATCTTTGTATCCCAAGTCTTCTTGCATCACTTCCCATTCACCAGTCTTTGGGTTCATTTTACCCATGTCCTTTAACTGTTCTATTAAAACGTCTCTTTCTTTTTCTAATTTTTCTTTAATTTTCTTTTTATCTAATGGCATAGACGTATCATATCATTTACAAAATGAAAGTAAATAAGTATTTAAGCCTTATTTTTTAACCTTACTTCCCACTAAACGAATTATGACTTCACGAGTAGATTCTTCGGTATTTGCTATAACGATAGAGTTATCGTCCGCGTAGACATACATCATGACAATATTTGCATCCTTGTCACGTAAAACACGAGCATTTTTATTTTGAATAATATCGTCTTCAAAACTCTTTGTGAGAAGGTAACTAGTATCTACAGTAAGAGGAATACTAAAAAAATCATGCATATCAACAAACATTTTGTTTTCCCAGAGACGCATTTCCTTAAAAACATCCGTAAAAGAACGTATTTTTACAAGGATAAACAGATCTCCTCCTCTTGTGGTCGGTGGTGGAGCGATCTTAGTTGGGTCTTGTTCCACTTCTATGTTTGTGACTCTGCTGGTCACACCTAAAAGGAAATTGTCACTTACAAAGTTATCTGCAGTAAAAACCAAATTAGACTTAATCATTTTTAAAAAATCACTCAAACCGACGATCTTTTTGTCTAAGGTTAGATATACTCCATGAATGCCCCCGGGTTTTAATTCAGAAATATTTGCTTCATTTACTATCTTTTCTACGATTTGTTCTCCACTAAGTTTATCTATTTCTAAAAATTTAGTTTTATCAGTAAAAATAAGCGGGGAAAATTGAGGAGCTATCTCCACAATACCATCATCTTTTTTTAAAAATAGAAAAACAAAAGCGCCAACAGCACAAAGAATAAAAAACAAACTAAAAATAAGAAAAACTCTGTTTCTCTTGGATTGTGGTGAGAAATTTTCTTTTAGAGCTTCATGCTCTTCTTGTTCTTGAATAATTTTTCTGATCACACCACCTTCATTCTGATCTATGACTTTCATCATATCGTCAGTATAAGTTTCGATAAATTTTGCTTGTGTTTTTTTATCTTTGATCATCTAAGAGTTTTAGATTAATTAAACTTTTTTAAAAAAGTCTTGATCTGCTTCTTTTATAGACAGACTGATTTTACCTTTTTCATCATCAACTTTTATGACTTTTACTGGTACTATCGTTCCTTCTTTTATTATATCAGCTACACGCTCTACTCGAAATGGTGCCATTTCAGAAATGTGCACAAGTCCATCAGTAAAATCATTTAATTTTACAAAAACTCCAAACTCTGCGAGGCGCACTACTTCACCTTTAAGCATTTCACCTACTTTAAATTCGTGAGTCATCTCAGCGATGATATTTTTTGCAAGTTGTGGAGCTTCACCTTTTCCTGTTAAGAATACTGTTCCATCGTCTTCGATAGTTATCTCAGCACCAGATCTTTCTTTGATATCTTTTATTGTCTTTCCACCCCCACCGATCACCATACCTATCTTGTCAGGATTGATTTTCATTATCAAAATCTTTGGCGCATTTGGTGAAATCTCTTTTCTTGGTTCTTTTATTTCTTGTTCGATTCTGTCTATTATCTTCTCGCGTGTTTTTTTAGATTGTCTCATCGCTTCTCCGAGTATCTTTATAGGCACTCCATCTACTTTTACGTCTAGTTGTATTGCTGTGATACCTGTTCTACTTCCAGCTACTTTAAAATCCATATCTCCATGATGATCTTCTGGTCCTTGTATGTCAGTAAGCACTTTATATGCATCATCACTTTCATACATAAGCCCCATAGCGATACCAGCAACTGGTGCTTTTATCGGCACACCTCCGTCCATAAGCGCGAGTACTGAAGCACAGATAGATGCTTGAGAAGTAGAACCGTTTGAAGCCATTGATTCAGAAACAAGTCTCATAGTATAAGGGAAATCCATTTCAGATGGTAAAACCATCGCAAGTGCTTTTTCAGCAAGTGCTCCATGCCCTACTTCACGACGATTTGTAAATCCAGATCTTCCTGTCTCTCCTGCTGAGTAAGGAGGAAAATTATAGTGATGCATAAATCTCTTTTCGGTATTTGTCTGCATACTATCTATCATATTTCTATCTTCTGGTCCTCCAAGAGTAAGTACTGACAGTACGTGTGTTCCTCCACGATAAAAAATTCCAGAACCATGAAGTATAGAAGAAAGTCCTCCTGCTTGTGCGTACAATTCACGAAGTTCGTCCATCGCTCGACCATCAGCTCTTTTATTTTCGTGAATAGCTTTTCTGTGAAGCATATCATTTTCTGCATCATCAAAAAGATTGTCTTCTAGTTGAAAGTCAGTCTTTGTAGGATCCTTTTCTTTATAAAATTCTTTTACTAATTTGTTCCAGATATTATGAAGCTCGTCTATTTTCTTTTTTCCTGGTCCTGCAAAAATAGCTTCTTCCATTTTTGGTAAAATATTTTCATTGAAAAGTTTTACTGAGTCTTCACTTACAATTTCTTTTTCTATAACTCTTTTTTCTTTTCCAATTTCTTTTACAATACCTTTTTGGAAATCTTCTAATTTTGTTATCTCTTCACTTGCTCTGTACAAAGCTTTTTCAAGTTCATCTTCATTTGTTTGGTGAGCAGAAGCTTCTATCATGTTGATAGTTCCATTTTGTCCACATACAGTAAGGTCAAACTGATACATATCATCATTTGAACGAAGTGTTGTAGAAGGATTTATTTTCAAAGTATCATCATCGTATTTACCGATACGCACACAACCGATAGGTCCAGCCCAAGGGATATTTGATACAGCGAGCGCAAGAGAGGCAGCGTTCACTGCAAGAATAGAAGGGTCATTATCATCTACTGATATCACAGTTACAATAACCTGAACTGCATGACGAATCTCTTGATCAAAAAGTGGGCGAAGTGTTCGGTCTATCACACGACTAGCGAGTATCGCTTCTTCACTAGGCTTTCCTTCTCTTTTCATAAAACGAGATCCAGAAATCTTTCCAGAAGCATAAAACTTTTCTACGTAGTCTACTGTCAGGTTAAAAAATCCTAGACCTTGCTGACGGTCTTTACTCATACAAGCAGTAGCGAGGACTATCGTCTCTCCATACTGAAGCATCACAGACCCGTGTGCTTGTTCTGCTAAATCAGTAAAAGTAGCTTTTAATGTCTTGCCACCCACCTCCACACTATATTCTTTTTTTTGCATATTATTCTTGTTCGCCGATGAGGCGAAATGAGTTCCCGTCCAAACTACAGTATTGTTCCTCAATGTTTAGAGAACACTACTTTGTGTTTGAACGTGAACAGATTAACTATTAAAGATAATAAAATACTAGCATTTTAATGCTGTTTTGTAAAAAACAAAATGAAAATAAAAAAGCCCATTAAAACAGATTAATCTGTCTCAATGGGCTTAAAAATTTAACTTAGATCTCAACTTGGATTTCGAGCACAAAAGCTACCGGTAAAGGCAGCTGCGAAAATTGAAATAATAGCAGTTATCGCTAGTATTAAATCTCCGTCAGGATATTGAAAAATGTTTTCATGCCCTCCAAGGACCCAAAAACATAATCCACTCCAAACAAGGGAAAGAATACCTCCTATCATTCGAATCCAAAATCCCCTTACTATTGATATTGCAATTAAACAAACAGCTAGTATTAGGTTTGTTAAAAACAATCCAGCAACAAGGAAAAACATTTCAAACGCGTGGATAAATATATGCTTTGCAAGCATCAAAATTTCTAGAATTTGATCAGTATTCATGATACAAAAATTTAAAATTTTATTTTTTGTGAAAAGATATAAAAATTAAAACAAAAAAATGCTTAAAATCTTATATCTTTTCACAACAGTTTTTCAAAGTTCAAATCAAAAAGCTTGTTTTTAAAACAAGATTCTATACTGATATATTATATCATAATTACAAGTAAATGTCAAATAAATTCACCAAGAATGCTCTATACTACCTCACTCCAATAAGATACTTCTTTGGATTCTCAGAGAGGTCTACGAAGTCGTCTACTGTTTCACGTAGGTTTGAAGATGTAGATTTTCCAAAAGAAACGACTTCTACTTGTACACCCATAGTCTGTAAGTATTCTACAAGAGGAATAAAGTCCCCATCACCAGAGATGATGACGACTGAGTCTAGTCTAGTAGCCATTTTAATAGCGTCTACTGTAAGACCTACGTCCCAATCACCCTTTTTTGTTCCACTATGAAACACTTGCAAGTCTTTTGTTTTTGTCTCTATGCCTAGTTTTGTAAGAGCTTCAAAAAAGTTCTTCTCATCCCCTGCTTCTGTCGTGATGACGTATGCTACTGCACGGACAAGCTTACGTCCTGCGACTGCGTCTTTTAATACTGCACCGAAGTTTACCCGTGCTTTGTATAAATTGCGAGCTGAGTGATATAGATTTTGAGTATCTATAAAAACCCCTACTCTTTGTTCTTTGTGTTTTATGACTGTCATATATAAAAATTAGATTAATATTATTAAAAAATTGAAAACGAATGTATAAAAAGCTTACCTTAGTATATCACTATATAAAAAATAGAAGAAAAGAAAAACCTTGCTTTTACGCAAGGTCCATCTTCTTTACGAGAGCAGCGTATCGAGTCTTGTCTTTTCGCTCTAAGTATTTTAAATGAGTTCTTCGATCTGCAACCATTTTGATAAGTCCGCGTCGAGAATGATTATCTTTCTTGTGTTTCTTTAAATGTTTTGCTAATTCATCGATTTGAGTAGACAAAATAGCCACTTGAACCTCAGAAGATCCTGTATCTTTCTCGTGGATTTGGTGTTTCTTTATAACTGTTTGTTTTTTCTTTGTTGCTAACATAATCAGTATACTATCATATATCCCCAAAAAAAGCAAGTCCCTGCCATAGAACGTAAACATTAACAAAATTTTTGACGTGTGGGTCCCGGCCCGTACTCGGGAGAGGGTTAAGCGGCAAAAATTTTGCTAATGTTTACGTTTGTGTCGCACAATATATGATAAAATAAATAGATGGCTTCGTTAAAAAAACTAAAAACTCAATTCCTCGAATACGTCGAAATAGAAAAAGGGCGTTCACTTCATACTGTTCAAAATTACGACCGATACTTATCTCGTTTTTTAGATTTTTTAAAAAACGATAATCCAGAAAATATTACTGATACTTCGGTGCGTGAATTCCGTCTTTGGCTCAACAGACAAAGTGCAAGAGATATAAAAATAAAAGACAAAACTCTTTCTAAAAAAACTCAAAATTATTACCTTATCGCACTTCGTGCATTTTTAAAATATTTAGCAAGACAAGAAATACGGTCTCTCCCTTCTGAACGTATAGAACTCGCAAAAGTAGGAGAACGTCAACTAGACCTCATAACAGATGCAGAGCTAAACAGACTTCTTGATTCACCAAACAGGCCAGAATTAAAAGATATAAGAGACAAAGCAATACTCGAGCTTTTATTTTCAACTGGACTTCGTGTCTCAGAATTATGTGCATTAAATTCTGATATAGATTTAAGCACTGACGAACTCTCTGTCCGTGGTAAAGGAGGAAAAGTCCGCGTTGTCTTTATTTCCGACACAGCAAAAGATGCAATAAAAAAATATCTAAAAATGCGCAAAGATATGTCCGATGCACTTTTTGTGCAAGTTGGAAATGAGATAAACGATAAAACTGGAAATAAAAAATCGGCAAAACAAGGACTCACCGCCGGAGCACTCACCCGTAGGTCCATCGAAAGGATAGTCAAAGCTCATGCTATAAAAGCAGGTATTTCGAAAAAAGTAACTCCACACGTTATGCGTCACATGTTTGCGACCGACCTACTCGGTAACGGTGCAGACCTACGCTCTGTACAGATGATGCTCGGACACTCGAGTATTTCTACTACACAAATATACACACACGTCACAGATAAAAAACTTTTAGAAACTCACAAAAAGTATCACAGTAGAAAATAATTACATAAGGTTAACCTATGTAAAAACAAGAAAGCACTAACCGAAGCTAGTGCTTCTTGTTAGTGCTGTTTTTTTGTTTTTAAAAAATTCTATTCTCTTTTTTGCCACTCAATCGTATCCAGATTAACCGGCGGATTTGGAAATGGACACCCGGGTTGAGAAGTCGAACCATCATCCCACAATGTGGTCATTTGGGGCTTCGTTTCTGCTACGAAGCAGTAGACCAACTTCCTGTGCGAGTCATAGTAATATGCTTCGGCGAACGTCTCTTCGCCTGGTACGTCTCCTCTTCCAAACATGTACGTGTATTGGTTTTCTCCTTTGGGCACAGAATTATAAGTAATATACCATCCATCCACTTTCGAGTACAAAGTAAAATCTTGATCGTCTTCAATTGCGTCAGCACGACCTATCGCTTCCCAAGCAAGGGAGTCTATCTTGGCCAACAAGATAATCTTTTCCTGATAAGGCGGGACACAAAGTCCAACCGTTTCAATGGCTTTTTTTACACGGACAAGGTCCGCTTCGGTAAAATTACCCCTGCCTTCATCGGCAGATTTCCAGTCACCCTCAGGGTTCAACTCACTCATACCCACAGTGTAAAAGATCCAATGAGGCAGATCGCTGTTCAGAAGACACCATGAGGTCCACAATTTTGCGTACCCGTTTCCAGGTACTACTTGTAAATGGATGTTGTTTGTCGTGATCGTGAACCATACTGGGTCGCGATGCGAAACGTTTGCCCCGCATTCAAAAACGATACCTGCATCCGTACGGACATGTTTAACCCACATCGTGTCGTCGCCATCAATGCCATAAGTTTTTTCGCCAACGGTCGGCGCGGAGTTGATGTTTTTCATCAATGTCCAGGCGTCTTTGAATAAAATATCAACATACGGCTTCATCACAGACTGGTCAATGTTCATCGAATCTGGAAGCATAAGCGTTGATAATGTCCAAGATTGCGAAAAAAGGTTTGTCGCGAAAAGAAACGCGAAAGCGAAGAATAGATTTTTTTTGTTTTTCATTGTAAAAGAAGAATTTTATCTCCAGATTTCTCTAGAGTTTTGTTGTGAAATTTCCTAAGAATATTACCACAATAACATCGAAATGTCAATGAATTGTTTTGTTGTTTTATACAAACAAAAAGCGCTAACAAAAAATATTAATTTCTTGTTAGCGCATAATTTTCTTTACCAATCTGTTGTATAGTTAATTCAACTTTACAAAAAGAGGAACAAAGGCTCCTACATAAATCGCCTTATAGTTCTTCTGTCCTCCCGGTGTCCAGTTGTTACCAAACTCCACAAAACCAAATCCAAGTGGGTTTTTAGCTGTTCCACCCAGGCGAGTCTGAATACCACCACCCAGATAACCGGCATAACCATCGCTCAACGACTTAGACGCTACTGCGTAAAAACCAAGATGTCCGTCAAGGAATGATATTGACGGAGAGATACCCACAGAATTCCTGTTAAGTGTGTAAAACGGAATTATTCCGATGTTTTTATAAGAAACAGAAAGTACTGCGTGTAAATTTGCCAAAAAGGCGCCTGATTGTATTTCAAAACTGTTGGCAATAGGATAACCGTTTTTTGTGAACTCGCGTTGCATTTTAAATTCGGCTTGTGGGACAAAAATGAGTCCCGTTGCAAATTTAATTTTTTGTACAGGTTGTACAGTTTGTGCAATAAGAATATTAAAACACAGTGCGCACATTACAAATGAGAAGAAGAGTTGCTTTGTCATAATGGAAAGATCTGTTTTCCTCCAGATTTCTCTAGAGTTTTGTTGTGAAAATTTCACACAAAGATTAACACGATAATAAATAAGTGTCAATGACCAGGTTTAGCCTTTTACGTTAAAATAAAAGAATGAAAATAATCAGTTGGAATACAAATGGTTTGAGGGCGACGATAAAGCAAGGAAATTTTGATCCCCTATTTAAAAAAGAAAATCCAGACATAGTCTGTCTCCAAGAAGTAAAAGCAGAAGCTGAACAGATACCAGAAAAATACAGAAACTACTCAGGCTACCATTCTTTTTTCTCTCACCCAAAACATAAAAAAGGTTATAGCGGAGTCGCTATCTACACAAAAGAAAAGCCACAAGATGTATTCTACGGTATGGGCCTCAAAGGTGACGGTGCCGAGCTCGACGAAGAAGGCAGACTCCTTGGAGTAAAGTTTAAAAACTTCACACTCATCACTGGGTATTACCCAAACGGTGGTAGTGGCCCACATAGACTAGAATACAAATTAAAATTCTACGATGCATTTTTAAAATTTATTTTAAAGCTTCGCAAGAATGGTGAGAATGTTATTTTCTGTGGAGATGTGAATACAGCACACGAAGCAGTAGACCTCGCTCGTCCAAAAGCAAATGAAGAAAATACTGGCTTCTTACCTATCGAACGTGCTTGGATAACTAAAGTTATAGAAAATGATTTCTTAGATATCTGGCGAGAAAAAAATAAAGATAAAAAAGACGTATATACTTACTGGGATCAAAAGACTCGTGCCCGAGACAGAAACGTCGGATGGAGGATTGATTATTTTTTTATAGATAAAACTTTAGAGAAAAAAGTAAAAGACGTAGGCACTATCCAAGACTACATGGGCTCCGACCACTGCCCTATCTATATAGAACTTTAATGTTAAAATACTCACATGAATCACTCGTGCCAAAACTGTAAAAAAGAGTTTAAAATAACAGAAAATGATATTTCTTTTTACGAAAAAATAAAAGTTCCTCCTCCTACCTGGTGTCCTATTTGTCGGATGACTCGAAGGCTTTCCTTTGGTAATGCATGGGGAGTATATTTTCGTAATTGCGCAAAATGTGACAAAAAGACTCTCACCATGTACAGGCCCGAAGACAAGGCAATAGTCTACTGCGACCCTTGCTGGTGGGCAGATGATTGGGACGGTACAGAATACGGAGTAGACTATGATCCAAACAGAAACTTTTTCGAACAATGGCGAGAGCTACGAATGAATACTCCTCATTTTGCAAAAGATGCATTGTACCTTACGCTCAAAAATTGTGATTACACAAATGCGATAGCCTTTTCAAAGAATTGCTACCTCACTTTCTGGGCAGACTATTGTGAGAATGTTTATTACTCTTCTACTTTGAATACTGTAAAAGATAGCTTGGATATCCTTCGAGCTTACAAAGTAGAATTATGTTACGAATCAGTCGGTCTTGGCCGCTCTAATAAAACACATTTTTCAGATAGCTGTGATGACTGTGTAGATGTTTGGATGTCTCGCAATTGTTATGGGTGCATGAATTGTGTTGGTTGTGTAAACTTGAGAAATCAAAACTATGTTATTTTCAATGTTCAGTACAGTAGAGAAGAATATTTTGAAAAATTAAAAGAACTAAAATTAAATACAAGAACTGGTATAGAAGAAACTTTTAATAAAGCAAAAGAATTTTGGAAAACTTTACCATATAGAGAGTACACCGGTAATCCTCAAAATTTAAATGTCTCGGGCGATTATATTTTTGAATCTAAAAATGCTCTTGATTGTTATATGTGCATGGGGGTGGAAGATTCAAAATATTGTCAGTTCGTATCTGTACCCAAAGCCACAAATTGTATGGATTATTATGGCTGGGGTGAAAATGCAACTTTAATATACGAATGTGCAAGTTCAGGAAATGAAATTCAAAATTTAAAATTTTCTTTTGGAGTATTTGCAAATGCTTCAGACAATGAATACTGTGGCTTCACAATAGGCGGAAAAGACAATTTTGGTTGCGTAAACTTGAAAAGAAAAAAATATTGTATTTTAAATAAAGAGTATTCAAAAGAAGACTACGAAAAGCTTAGAAAGAAAATAATAGAAGACATGAATACAAACCCATACGTCGACTCGCTTAGTAGAATTTATAAGTATGGGGAATTCTTCCCTGTCGAATTCTCTCCATTCCCTTACAATGATTCAAATGCAAATAAATTTATAGAGAAAACAAAAGAAGAAGCACAGAGCGAAGGATATGCTTGGATAGATAAAACAGAAAATGAATACAACAAAACAATAAAAGGTGAGAATATTCCAGAATCAATTCAAGAAGTTACTGAAGAATTTTTAAAAGAAGTTATCGAATGTGTATCTTGTAAAAGTGGATATAGGGTAACTGTCGGCGAACTTGATCTTTATAAAAAACTCAATATGCCTCTACCTTCAAACTGTCCAAAGTGTAGAGAAAAAAGAAGATTTGATTTAGTAAACAAACCTTTTTCACACAAAACGAATTGTGCTAAATGTAATAAAGAAATAAATACAATGCACGATATAAAATCAGGAAAAATCGTATATTGTGAAAAATGCTACCAAGGCGAATTCGCTTAAATTAAATATTTACGAGTTCTGGTTTTGCATCTTTGCCAAACCATTTTTGAGAAAGGGCCACCATACTATCAGTAACATCTGTCACCAATATTTTTGCTGTTTTATTTTTAGAAAGTTTTTTTGAAATTTCTGAATGTCTGACAAAATATTCTTTTAATTTTTTAGGTATTATCTCATCTTGAGAAATTACTTTTATTTTTTTGCCAACTATTTTTTGAATATCTTTTTTGAATATCGGGTAGTGTGTACAACCAAGCATCACTGCATCTATTTTTTTATCCAGCAACGATTTTAAATATTTCTTCAAAAAAATTTTCGCGTTCTCCACCTCCCCCTCTTCGGCGAGAGGTACGAGCATTGGTGCAGAATTTTGAAATACTTTAGATTTAATATTTATTTTATTTATTTCATTTGGAAAAGTATTTGAAGACACAGTTCCTTTTGTGGCCATCACACCTACTTTTTGATATTTTGCACATTCTTCTGCCCCAGGAATAAGTACACCTATTACTCTCCTGTCAGGAAAATTTTTTGGTAAATACTCTTGTTGAATTCTTCTTAGCGCTCTCGCCGAAGCAGTATTACAAGCGATGACCACGATAGCACAATCTTCTTTTTTAAATAGATAATCCACCGCTTCACGAGTGAATTCAAAAACGGCATCGTGAGACCTGTTCCCATAAGGCACTCTTTTTGTATCACCTAAATATACATAATCATACTCTGGCATAGCTTTTCTTATAGCTTTCGCGATAAGTAGCCCCCCAAGCCCTGAATCAAAAATTCCAATTTTCATGCTATTATATTAGCATGAATCATTCAAGATTAGACCAATTGTCAGACGGCATCTTTGCTATCGTTATGACTATTTTAGTTTTTGACATAAAAGTTCCTACTTATTTAAGCTATTTAGGTAACCCTTCAAACGCAGATCTTTGGGCAGAGATACAAACCTTAGTCCCTTCTTTTCTAACATATTTACTAGCATTTTCTTTGCTTTTCACTTATTGGAAAGCTCACCATTTTTTTAATTCTGTTTACGCAAAAAACATCGACGCAACACTTACAAATATAAATGGTTTATTTTTCATGTTTGTCTCTCTTCTTCCTTTTTCTGCAAGTTTACTCGGACACTTTAGTACAAATGAATTAGCCATAACAATATTCGGTATACATATTATATTGATAGGACTCTGCTTATACTGGATGCGTCGTTATGTACTTTTCTCTGAACATATTAAAAATCCTGAAATAAGTGCTCACGAAATAAAAGGAAGTACTATTCGCACACTCGTACCTGTCATCTTCGCACTTATTGCTATTCCTTTATCTTTCTATAACACAACCTTCTCTTTATCTCTCTTTACTCTCGCTGTTATATTTAATTTATTTCCATACAGTACAAGAATATTAGAGAAAGTATTTAAATAAAATAAAAGCTACATAATTATTATGTAGCTTTTATTTTTTAACACCATGCTTCGCATGTAATTTACCTACTTCTTCTTCTTCGAGTTCTTCTTTAGCTTCTTTCCCCTTCTCGCCTAATTCTCGTAAATCTTTATCGGATAATTTTTCTAATTCTAGTATTTTACTTTTTAAATATTCTATTTCGTTCTTTGCTGGGTCTTCTAGTACCTCCTCTAATAAAGCATTCAAAATCCATCCCATCCGTGGTCCAGGTTTCACGTGTAACGTATTCATTAAATAATTTCCATCTACTTTGAGTTGTTTCACAGATATTGGGTCACGAAGTGCTTCTTCTATCATGGCAAAATATTTACGTAACCTATAAGGTGCTTCTGTTTTTTTCATGCCGACTCTGTCACACTCACGGATATTCATAAGAAGCCAAATATTTTCTTTACCAACTTTCGCTATAATTCTACGTACAGCAGAAAGGGTTATTTTTTCTGTATCAGAGAAAAACATGTGAGTACGAACAAAAGTATCTACAAGCTCCGTTTCTTTTCGAGGATATTTCAATCTTTCCATTATTTTCTTCGCCATGTGTGCACCAACAACTTCATGTCCGTAGAACGTATATGCTTTCTTTTGTCCTGGTCTTCGAGTTCTTGGTTTACCTATGTCGTGAAACAATGCAGATAGACGAATCTCTAGTGGCCAATTTTTATCTGCTGCATGTTGCAAAGCCATTAACAGATGCTCCCAAACATCATATATATGTGCACCACCCTGAACACAACCTATACCCTCTTCTAATTCTGGAATAATGTTTTTTAGTAATCCAAATTTTTGGAGCATAACAACTCCAATAGCTGGGGTTGGTGACATTATTATCTTTGAAAATTCATCTCGAATCCTCTCTGTGGATATCTTTTTTATTAAATCAGCGTTTTTAAAGATACTTTCAGATGTTTCATGTGAAATAGAAAAACCCAGCTGACAAGCGAAACGGACAGCTCGAAGCATTCGGAGGGCATCCTCACCAAACCTCTCGTCAGGCTCTCCTACTGTCCTTAATACCTTGTCTTTTATGTCCTTTAAGCCATTGTACAAGTCTTGAACCTGACCTTTAGAGTCCATAACCATAGCATTTACGGTAAAATCACGTCTCTTTAAGTCATCTTCTAGCTTATCGCTAAACTTAACTTCATCAGGATGCCTAAAATCGCTATATTTTGCTTCTGTTCTATATGGAGTAACCTCGACTATCTCGTATTCCGGTGTTTCATGTGGAACACTTTCTTCTGTTACATGTGTAACATCTATACTAACAGACTCATTTGTGCCACGTGAAACATCAAAAATACCTGTTTCATGAGAAACATTACTTATTTTTGTTTCACGTGGCACACAAACACCTACTGTACCAAACGTATTTTCGTACACAGTCTTATCAAACAAAGGAATAATCTGTTCAGGACGGGCGTTAGTCGTAAGATCCCAATCTTTTGGCTCTTTATTCATTAAAAGATCTCGAACACACCCACCAACGAGAAAAACATCAAAACCAGCTTCTTCTAGCTTATTTGTTACATGTGAAACCTCTTTGGGTATCTTTGATATTAAATTTTTAGTATTTTTTTCCACGTTGGGAATTCTGTGCGGCTAGTACGAATCGGCTACTACGTAGCCAGGTACTTTTCGACCCTACGGGTAACGAAAAATCTTTCGCTTCTCCCCCGTAGGTAAAGCAGTTTACCTACTTAGCCTTACTCTGTGCGGCTAGGGAGAATCGAACTCCCGTCTCATCCTTGGCAAGGGC
>JBBTSS010000037.1:0-8428 GCA_038064635.1 Patescibacteria group bacterium | reverse complement strand
ATCGAACCTTCGACCTTATCCTTAAGAGGGATCTGCTCTACCAGCTGAGCTAAGGACGCATTTTATTTAGATACTATTATTTAATTAATTTTAGCCTGTTACTGTTATTTACCAAAACAGCTAAGGACGCATTTAACTTAATTTCTATACACCTACTCTTTTAACTTTTTATGCTGTTATTTACCAAAACAGCTAAGGACGCATATGTTTTTAAAAAATCTACAAAGAGATATAATGATATTACAATAATTTACATGAAGAATCAACTAAAAGAACCAAATAGTTCAAAGCAAGAGATATATTATGATGGGGATTGCCCCATGTGTAAAGTCATCATAGAACAGGTCCAAACTACTAAAGAAGGGGATGAAAGCTTTAACACGAACGATTTTAACCATTCAATTTTACCTTTAAATATTACAAAAGAAGAAGTAGAGAAAGAGATCCATGTAATAGACGAAAAAGGAGTGGTTTTTAAAAATATAGATGCTTTGATTCAAATTCTAGCTGTATATCCAAAATATGATTTTCTTGTGAAAATAATAAAACTACCTGTCATAAAACAAATGTTTCAGATCGGATATAAATTCATAGCTCTAAATAGGCGTTTTATTTTTGGCGAAGCTAAAAGAATTTTTTGGTTAAAAATAGTAGTCATACTTGGTTTACTGTCTGGTCTCGCTCTTTCTTTAAAACTTTGGGTAGGGGACAGATTTTTTTCTAAAGTACCGTTTTTTGGTGGCGTTGATTTTTTAACTGACGGTATACAAATATTTTTATTTACAGGACTGATTCTTTCTTTATTTGCAGTTTTAATTTTTCCAAAACCAAAAAGGTCTCTTGTAATTTCTTTGTGTTTTCTGGTTTTATTTTTAGTAAATGACCAAATGCGTTTACAACCCTGGCTCTATCAGTATTTTTTCATGCTTTTTGGATTATCTTTTTTTGTTTTAGGTTCCCTTAAAGAAGAACAAACGAGGTCTAAGATACTTATGTCTATGAGGCTTTTGGTTGCAAGTATTTACTTTTTTAGTGGGTTACAAAAATTGAACCTTGTTTTCATTAGAGAAGTTTTTCCTTGGATGATGGAGCCTTTAA
This sequence comes from Patescibacteria group bacterium, assembly GCA_038064635.1. Classification (GTDB taxonomy): domain Bacteria; phylum Patescibacteriota; class Minisyncoccia; order Phycocordibacterales; family UBA9973; genus UBA9973. Next base: position 7,330 of record JBBTSS010000037.1, on the reverse strand, counting down.
GTCACATCATTAATCTTGATTTTGGTTTCTTGCTTATTGTTTTCGGTATGATTGTGCCATTTTTAGAAATGGGCATAGGAATAGGTTTACTATTTCCTAAATTTAGAAAATATGCAATTATTTTTGCTTTCATGATGCACAGCTCCATTCTTTTTTTATTAGGACCCTTTGGTCATAATTGGAATAGTGTTGTATGGCCGTGGAACATAGCTATGATTTTGTTTGTATTTATCTTATTCTATAAGACAGAAGATTTTTCTTTTCAAAGTGTATTTTTGGTTAAAAATTTCTTTTTTCATAAAATAATTTTACTGTTATTTGTGATAATGCCATTTTTCAGTTTCTTTAATTTATGGGATTCTTATCTTTCTTCTACTTTGTATTCTGGTAATACAAACAATGCTGTTATTTATATAGAAAGTTCTGTAAAAGAAAAATTACCATCAAAAGTAGCTATTAATACAAAAAAGTTCAGTGAAGGTATTTATGAATTAGACATATTTAATTGGTCATTTAACGAACTAAATGTTCCACCTTACCCTGAAAAGAGAATTTATCTGAAAATAATGAAAGATTTATGTAAATATTCAGTATCAGATAACGATATTGTTTTGGTGATACAAGGTAAACCAACAGTCTTTTTTAAAGATCAGGCTAGTACTTATACTTGTTTAAGTATTTAGTTTTTAGACTCTATAACATTAATTTGTGCCCGGAGTGGGGGTCGACTACTACGTAGTCAGGTGCTTTTATATTCGTTCCGCTCATAGATAAAAGCCTTTCGACCTCCCACTCGAGAGCAAATAAATTTGCTCTCTTCCATGCTGTGCCCGGAGTGGGGGTCGAACCCACATCCCTTGCGAGACACGATTTTAAGTCGTGCGCGTATACCAATTCCGCCATCCGGGCATAATGTATATTTTAAAACAAAACCTAAAAAATTAAAACCTTTTAATTTTTTGAGGCGTGGGTGGGAATCGAACCCACGCATGTCGGTTTTGCAGACCGAAGCGTTACCACTTCGCCACCACGCCTTACTTAACCATTGCTATATCCTACTTTTCTTTTAACAATTCGTCAATTCTTTGTCTGTTCTTTTCACCTTTGTCTATCATTATGTCAATAAAGGGAATATTTTTGATAGACATATTTTGTTTCAAGAAGTCTCGTAGCTCGGGTCTTTTCCTTTTTGCGAAGGATAAAGCGTCGTTTTCTTTGCTTTCTGGTAGGACGGTGATAAAGATGGTTGCTTTCTTTAAGTCAGGGGATACGTTTGCGCTAGTAACACTTACTAGTGAAGTTTTGTTGCTTTCACGTCCAAGAAAACTCGCGCTAAGCTCCTTTACCATATTTGCTACTTTTGTTGTTCTATCACTCATAAATTATTTTTGGATCATAGCAAACGATTCTAATACATCACCTGGTACTATTTCTATTTTTGATTCGACCATCATACCGAATTCAAATCCTTCTTCAACTCCTCCTACTTTTACTTTTCCTTTTTCTAAGTTTATGAGTTTACCTCGGCCTATTTCATTGTCTCTTCTCATAATACGTATATTACCGAGCTCAATACGTCCTTCAGTTACTTTACCTCCCATAATTCTTCTTTCTTTAGTTTCAGAAAATACTCGAATAATTTTGGCTTTACCTACTGTCTCGAGGGTTTCTACTCTAGGTCTTTTCTTTTCCATCTCTTCTTCCAAGAATTCTGTCATTTTATAAATGATATTAAAGAAATGTAGCTTAATACCTTGTCGGTCAGCCATGTCGATAGCACTTCTGTCGCCTTTGACGTTGAAACCTATGACGATAGCTTCGTCTGGTTGAGAAATACTTTTTATGTCAGATTCTGAAATAGGCCCTTCACCGCGGCTTACTATGACAAATTCTGCTGTATCATTTTTAATTTTTTCAATTTCTTTTTCTATTGCTTCTATTGATCCTGATACATCAGCTTTTAGGATAATAGGTAATACTTTTTTATTGCCAAACATATCAAAAGCAACGGTATGGTTTTGAGTCGAATGATTTTCTTTATAAGCCAACGCTTCTTCTTTTGTTTCAAAAGCAAAAAATTCACCACCTATCTTTGGAGTTTTGTCAAAACCTATTAGTTTAATAGGGGATGAGAACGTAGCAAAGGATATCATTTTACCTAAAAAGTTTTCCATCATTCGAGTAGAGCATACACTATCTTCTACTACTACGGTCATACCTTTTTTGAGCGTTCCATTTTTTATGATGAGAGTAGCTTCTATGCCACGTTTTTGATCTCTGTTTGCTTCTATTACAAAACCACTTGCTGGTATGTCTGCGTCGCCGGTGAAATTTTCCATTTCAGCTAAGATGTTTATGAGTAATAATAAATTATCTACTCCTTCACCTGTTTTAGCTGAGATTAAAGCAACAGGGATGTTGCCTCCAAAACCTTCTACGTATATTTCTTTTTCAGCAAGTTCTGCTTTTGTTCTGTCTATATTTGCTGCTGGTTTATCTATTTTATTTATTGCTACTATACAAGGAGTTTTACTTTCTATGATAGTTTTCCACGCTTCTACTGTTTGAGGTTTTACACCGTCTTCTGCAGATACGATAAGTATTGCAATGTCAGCTACTTGTGCACCACGTTCACGCATCTTTGAAAATGCTTCATGTCCTGGAGTGTCAAGAAAAGTAATTCTTTTTTCTATACCTCTTTCGTCTTTTTGAATAACTTCATAAGCTGAAATATGCTGAGTAATACCTCCAGCTTCTTTGTCTACGATGTTGGTTTTGCGAATGTAATCCAAAAGAGTGGACTTACCATGGTCAATATGACCCATGATAACTACAACAGGTGAACGTTCTACTATTTCATTTTGTTCTATTTTTTTAGGCATTAATTTTAGCTTTTTCTATTACATCTCTTTCTTCGTCTGTAAGTTCATAATCTGAATTTCCATTTTTGATTGGTTTTGCAAATACGCTCATTCTTTCTCTGGAATATAAGCTAGATATGACTACTCCATCGCTATCTTCATTTAAAAGTCCAATAGCGAAACTCTGGTTGCTACCTTGATCTGGGAAAGGATTAAAACGTACAGTTTCAAGACCACGAACACTTTTTCTCAATTTTTTGTTTATCTCCATCACTTCTTTGTCTTTTTCTCCTGCATGAGCTTTGAGTTTCTTTATTTCTTCTTCTAAGAAGATAATGGTATCTTCAAGATCTTTTGCTTTTTTACCAACAAAAAATCTTTTCAGTCTTTTTTCTGTATTTAGAGCCCAAAAAATACCCAAAAGGGTAAAAACAAAAACAAAAATTAAAAAAGCCACTTCAAGCTTTGTATTCATAGCTTTTTCAATATATACTATTTTTATGCAAAAATCAAAGAATAAGTTAAGAAAAATATATATGGATTATGCTTCTGGTGCACCTTTGGATATGACAGTTCTAAAAAAGGTCACCGAAGTGATGAAAAAAGATTTTGCAAATCCGAGCGCTATTCATGATCTGGGTATATCTTCCAAAAAAATACTAGAGAAAAGTAGAGAAAGTATTGCTAATATTTTAGGGGCAAGACCGGTTGAAATTATATTTACTTCTGGAGCAACTGAATCGAATAATTTAGCTGTATTAGGTATTTTAAAGTCTGTAAAAATTAAAAATTTTATTCCGCATATTGTTACTACAAATATCGAGCATGCTTCTGTTTTGGAATTATGTAAGTTTTTGGAAAAAGAAAAATTAGCTGAAGTGAGTTATGTGGAAGTAGAAGAAAATGGAATAGTTGATTCAAAGAAAATTAAAAAAGCTATCAAGCAAAATACAATACTAGTTTCTGTAATGTATGTGAACAATGAGATAGGCACAGTACAACCAATTCAAGAGATAGCAAAAGAAATCAGACACTATAAAAAACAACAAGGGAAAGTTTCTCAATATCCAATTTTTCATACTGACGCGACTCAAGCTATAAATTATCTTTCTTTAAAAGTTGAAAAACTAGGAGTAGATTTATTGTCTTTCAATGGTTCTAAAATATATGGACCAAAAGGTGTTGGAGTACTTTTTATAAAAAAGGATACTGTTATAAGTAATATAATTTATGGAGGGGATCAAGAGTTTGGGTTTAGACCTGGCACAGAAAATACGGCACTCGTATTCGGACTTTCTGAAGCAATGATATTAGTTGAAAGAATGAAAGACAAAGAAGTAAAACGTTTAGTAAAACTTCAAGAGTATTTTTTAAAAAAATTACAGAAAATAAATGGACTGATTATAAATGGTGATTTTAAAAATAGAATTCCAAACAATGTAAATATAACTATACCAAAAATCCCAAGTGATTTACTTGTTTTGGAGTTAAATGCACAAGGGGTGTGTATCTCTGAAAAAAGTGCATGTAAAACAGGAGAGAAGAAAAGTTCACATGTAATTGATGCAATACGTTTGCAAAATAAAGATAAAAATATAGCAAAAGAAAGTTTACGTTTTTCTATGGGACGTGATACTTCTAAGGAAGACATAGACTATGTTGTGCAGGTGTTGAATAGAACTTTAGAAAAATTAAACAAATGGTATAATTAAGACATGCATATAAATGAAGGTATTTTAAAAAAACAGCATCCTCATCCAATATCTTTTTTTGGATTTTATTTTATTTCTTTAGTCATTATCGCAGTAGGTCTCGCTTATTTTTGGCAGTTAATAGCTCTTGGTGTGCTTATGTTTATTTTTGGAGAAGTATTACGAAAAGCTACTACGTATTATGTTTTAGATAGTGGAGTCGCAAAAGAATACAAATTTTTATCTACTTCCAGAAAATTTTCTGAATATGAAAAAATACAAAATGTAGAAGTGAGTCAAAGTTTTTTCGAGAATATTTTAGGTATTGGTAGTGTACGTTTTGATACGGCTGGTACAGGTACCGTAGAAGTGTCTTTCAGACATGTATATCATCCATACAGTATAGAAAAAATAGTTAGAGAAAAAATGGCTTTGAAATGATAAAGCTTGACGGCTATGCTATAATATCTTTATGGATATTAAAGATTTAAATAAACCACAATTAATATTACTAGCTATACTTTTGTCTTTTGTGACTTCCATTGCCACAGGTATAACCACTGTGACTCTGATGGAACAAGCTCCTCAATCTATAACTGTGCCGATAAATCGTGTAGTTCGACAAACAGTAGAAAAGATAGTTCCAGTACAAGAGTCACCGCTTTCTAATGATCAACAAAAACTTCTGGAAGAATTGAAAGCTATACAACCTTTGACTGTGTCTTTGTATTTGAAAGGAGAAAAAGAAGATAAGATTTTAGGTACGGGACTATTTTTAGGAGAAGACAAGGTAATAATTGCAAAATTAATTGCAGAACCTAAAGAAGGAGAAGTATATGTAGTAAAAAGTATTTTGGGTGAAAAAAAGATTTCAAAATTAACTCAACAAGATGACTTTACTATCATAGAAATAAAAACCATAGTAGATGTACCCACTACTGTTCCAAAAGAAGAAGAGACCACTCCACCTGCAACAACAAATCCTTAATATAATTTTTTAAAAACAATGCCACCATTAAATAAATTTACAACTAAAGCAAAAGAAGCAATTAAAAAAGCTCATGAGCTCGCTATTGAACGTGGACAGAATCACGTTTCGTCACTTCACTTATTTGCAGCTCTTATTTTACAAGAAGAAAGTATTATAAATTCTATTTTAGATAAACTAGAAGTGGATACTATGCTTCTTACGGATTCATTACTTGAAGCCATTGAGTCACCAGAGTCACAGAGTACTCTTTCACCTGCGTATCAGATATATTTAAATCCAGATTTAGCTCAAGTTATAGAGCATTCTGTCAAAGTAGCTGAAGCCATGAAAGATGAATTTGTGGGAACAGAGCATTTATTTATTGCGATGTTTGAGATACCTAGTGAGGCTCGAGAGACCCTTTCTCGGTTTAGAATTACAAAAGATTCTGTTGTAAAAGTTACTCAAGAATTACGTACTCAAAATATTACTGATGTTGGAGGTGAACCAAAGAGATTTAAATTACTCATAAAATACACTCGCAATCTTACTAAACTAGCAAAAGAAGATAAGCTCGATCCTGTCATAGGACGTGATACTGAGATAATGCGTATTATGCAAATACTTTCTCGTAGAACAAAAAATAATCCGATATTGATAGGTGAGGCAGGTACAGGAAAGACTGCAGTTGTCGAAGGTCTAGCCGAGAGAATTGCGAAAGGGAATGTACCTGAATCTTTGAAAGATAAAGAACTTGTGTCATTGGACTTGGGTTCACTTATTGCTGGTACAAAATATCGTGGAGAATTTGAAGAAAGACTAAAAGGAATAATGAAAGAGATAGAAAAAGCTGACGGAAAAATAATTTTATTTATCGACGAAATACATACAATAGTGGGCGCAGGTGGAGCAGAAGGTACAATGGATGCGTCAAATATGTTAAAACCAGCTCTTGCTCGCGGCGAACTTCGAGCTATCGGGGCGACAACTCTTCGTGAGTATCAAAAACACATAGAAAAAGACCCAGCTCTCGCAAGACGTTTCCAGCCCGTGTACATAGATGAACCAAATATAGAAGACGCTGTGACGATACTTCGAGGTCTCAAAGAAAAATATGAACTTTTTCATGGAGTACGTATTACTGATGATGCTATCGTCTCTGCTGTTAATTTGTCCGCTCGATATATAACAAATAGATTTTTGCCAGACAAAGCAGTTGACCTTATCGACGAGGCTTCTTCATCACTTAAAATTGCTTTAGAAAATAAGCCTCCAGTACTTGAAGAAGCAAATAGAAAAATAATGCGTCTAGAGATAGAAAAGGAAGCATTGAAAAAAGAAGTTGCTTCTTCTGGTATTACGAAAGATAAAGAAAAAGAAGAAAAAAATAGAATAAAAGAAATAGATAAAGAGATAGCGAATCTTTATGAAAAAACAAAAGAACTCGAATTGAAATGGCAAAACGAAAGAGCTATTGTTGTAGAAATTCGGGCAATTAAAAAAGAATTAGAAACTATGCGCCTTGAAGCAGAAAATGCTGAGATGCGTTCAGACCTTTCTCGTGCAGCAGAGATACGTTATGGAAAAATTCCAACTCTTAAAAAAGAACTAGATACAAAACTTACACGTTTAAAGAAGCTTCAAAAATCTAGAAGAATATTGAAAGAAGAAATTACTGCCGAAGATATTGCAGAAGTTGTTGCTCGTTGGACAGGTATTCCTCTTGCAAAAATGCTTGAAGAAGATAGAGAAAAATTAGAGAAGATGGAGGCTGAATTAAAATCTCGAGTCGTGGGTCAAGACGATGC
>JBBTSS010000036.1:0-2370 GCA_038064635.1 Patescibacteria group bacterium | reverse complement strand
CGTAAGAATTCTTGAATATATATTCAAAATTGTTTCTTCTAAAATTTAAGGTGAAAAATAGCCTACAAGCTAATGATTTTTTGACAAATTTATTGACAAAAAGACTCGATTTTTTTGTGATAAATTTTCTTGTTGTTAGGGGCTCAAAGATAGTATAATTGTGGATATGACAACCACAATAACAAAAAGAGATGGGTCGAAAGTACCATTCAATGCAGATAGAATCAATAAGTCTATCGAACGTGCTTGTTACGGTATACCTGATCCTATATCAAAGGTCATACAAATAGCATCAGAAACACAACTCACTCTTTATGATGGTATCACTACTGAAGAATTAGACTTAGCTACGATAAACGCAGCTCTCCAAAACGCTCAATCAGGGTTGGAATTTGATAAAATAGCCACTCGCCTTCTCTTGAAAGTTATTTACAAAAAAGTTATTGGTGATTATGACCCTGATAAAACAGAAGCTATCTCAAAAGAAGAGTTCTTAAAACTTCACGCTATACATTTTAAAAAATACATACTATCCGCAACAGAAAAAGGTCTGCTCTCAGCAGATATGGCTACAAAATTTGACTTAGACGAACTGGCAGAAAGTTTAAGTGTAGAAAACGATGAATTATATAAATATTCTGGCCTCTCTACAATGCTTAATCGTTATCTCGTAAAAGACGAAAATCAATCTCCAATGGAAACTCCTCAATACTTCTGGATGCGCGTCGCTATGGGAATGTCACTAAATGAAAAAGAGCCGACAAAATGGGCAAAGAAGTTTTATACAAAAATGTCCGCACTCGAATACCTTTCTGCTGGATCTTCCAACATTGGTTCTGGAACTCCGAAACCAAAACTTTCAAATTGTTTCTTAATGGAAATGCATGATGACATGGAGCATATAGGTAAAACTGTTTCAGATGTTTTACTTTTATCTAAAGCAACAGGAGGTATTGGTCTTTCTGTTACAAAACTCCGCGCTGAAGGATCTCTTCTAAAATCAAACAACACTATTTCTTCAGGCCCTATTCCTTTTATGCACATCATAGACTCTTCTATTCGTGCAGTACAAAGAGGTGGCAAGAAAAAAGGTGCATTGTGTTTTTACATGGAAAACTGGCACTTAAATTTCCAAGACTTCTTAGACTTAAAACAAAACAATGGTGACGACTATCGTCGTACTCGTACAGCGAATACTGCTGTCTTTATTTCAGACGAATTCATGAAAAGAGTATTGAATGGTGATGATTGGTATCTTTTTGATCCAAATGAAGTAAAAGACTTAAATGAACTTTATGGAAGTGAATTTTCAAAAAGATACAATGAATACGTAGAACTCGCTAAGGAAGGCAAAATGAAACTTTACGAGACTTTACCTGCTCGTCAACAATACAAGAATATCCTTGTATCTCTTGAGACTACTTCTCACCCATGGCTTACATGGAAAGATTCTATTAACGTAAGAGCATTAAACAACAATACTGGTACTATCCACTGTTCAAACCTATGTACAGAAGTAATGCTTCCTACTGACCGAGAAAACGTAGCTGTCTGCAACCTCGTCTCTATCAACATGGCTCGTCATATCATAAACGGTCAAATAGACTGGCACAGACTTGAAGATTCTACCCGCCTTGCAATACGCCAACTAGACAACCTTGTAGATATAAACGCCCTTCCTATTCCAGAAGCTCGAAAAGCTGACTCTGAAAACAGAGCTGTCGGACTCGGACTCATGGGATTTGCTGACTCTATCGAGAAACTCGGTTATTCTTATGAAGACAACGAAGCTTATGATTTTGCTGACCAAGTATTTGAATTTATCTCTTACATGGCCATAGACGAATCTACCGAACTTGCAAAAGAAAGAGGCTCTTACAAGAACTTCAAAGGTTCAGAATGGTCAAAAGGTTATGTACCTGTTGATACTCTTACAAAACTCGAAATAGACAGAGAAAGAGACTTAGCAGTAAAGAAAGAATCTGCAGCTCTTCTCCCTGCTCTAGATTGGAAAACTCTTCGTGCTAAAGTAAAAGTAGGAATGCGTAATGCTACCCTTCTCGCTATCGCTCCAAATGCAAACATTGGACTTGTTGCAGGAACTTCTCCAGGCATAGACCCACGTTTTGCTCAAATGTTCTCAAGAAATAAAATCTCTGGAAAATACTTAGAAATAAATCCAAATCTCGTAGAAACTTTAATCAAAGAAAATCTCTGGGAACAAACACGTGAGAAAATTCTAGAACATCACGGTGACCTCGAAGCTATCATAGAAATTCCAGACCATATAAAAAGAATTTACAAGACTTCATTCTCTGTATCTGCTTATGCATACATAGAAGTAGCGGCTCGTGCTCAGAAATGGGTAGA
>JBBTSS010000035.1:0-13742 GCA_038064635.1 Patescibacteria group bacterium | reverse complement strand
AGCACATGGGCTTGTGGAGCCTCTAGTCTGGGTTCAACTCCCAGTAGCCACCCAAAGATAAGAAAACTTAGTTACTATTTATGCAAAATTAGCCTTTTTGTAAAAGGTTTTATATTTTTATATAATGATAGTATGAAAAACATTAAGAATGTGTTTTATGTATTAGCATTTTATCTATTATCTTTTTCTAGTGCGTCTGCTCATGTAAAGTGGTTTGTTGACGCAGATGAGATAATAGAAAAATCGCATAATACAACTCCTTTTTATTACATGAATAGTAAAGAAGTATGGATTTGGATGGCCATAGTTTTTGTTGCGGTGGTTATTTTTGGATTTTTAGATAGTGTTATTAAAACACCAAAGAAATTATTAAAGTTTGGTATGGAACATGAAAAATCTATAAATAGAATTTCTCAAATTGTTTTAGGTTTGTTTTTAATTACAGTTAGTTTTGTTTGGAAGATAATTATCGTTCCAGATTTAGAGATAAATAATAACATTTCATTATTTTTAGCAGGTATTCAAGCTTTAGTGGGGCTTATGTATGTACTTAACTTTTTCCCTAGAATAGCCTCATTGCTTTTAGTTGGTTTTTGCGTCGGAGTTGGAATTTGGAGTGGACCCATAGCTTTTGCTGAAAATTTAATACTTCTTTCTTTAGCTTTATACTTTTTTATTAAAAATTCCCCAGAAGATTCAAAGATATTTAGATTAAATAAACATGCTGTTGAGTTTGTTCGTACAGGTACAGGAGTTTCTTTGATTGTATTAGCATTTACTGAAAAACTTGCTTACCCAGAACTTAGTCTCGCTTTCTTGGAGGTTCATAAATGGAATTTTATGCAAGGATTATTTCCTTGGTATACAGACAATCTTTTTGTGTTAAGTGTCGGATTTGCTGAAGTTATATTTGGTATTTTGTTTGTTATGGGCTATTTAACTCGTATTACGACTGTACTTATAGCAATATTCTTTGCTCTTTCTGTGACAACTATGTTTATACAATTTGGTGCTTGGGAAGTAGAAGACCTTGTTGTTTATTCTGCTGCTATTATACTTTTGTTTTATGGTCACGGAAATACAAAATTTTTCCACCCAAATTTTTTTAAATTAAAGGGATAGATTGGGTTCTCTTTGAATAGGATTTTCTTTAGTATAGAAATTACCTCTTAGGGCATTATGATACGCTGCTACTCCTATCATCCCAGCATTATCACAAAAAAGTTTTTTGTCGGTAGGATAGTGTATACGATATTTTTTACTAAATGCCAGTCTAAATCTCTTTCGGAGTAAGTTATTTGCAGCTACTCCTCCAGCAAGGATGAGGTCTTTTACTGCTGGCATATTATCAGTTTTCGAAATTTTATCCAGAGCAATAGTTGTTTTTAGTATTAAAGAATCTATCGCTGTCTTTTGAAATGAAGCTGCTATGTCACGAGTTATTTTTGCTTTTATTTTTGGGTCCATATTTTCTGTAAAAACTTTCCTTGTAAGATACAGTATTGCGGTTTTAAGTCCGGAGTAACTCATCTCAGTGTTGCGAGTTTTAGTCATAGGTATAGGTAGGGGATAGGCATTTTCATCACCAGTCTTTGCGATCTCTTCTATCATCGGGCCTCCTGGGTAGCCTATTTCAAGCATTCGTCCTACTTTATCAAAAGCCTCTCCGACTGCGTCATCAAGAGTGCGTCCTATTATTTCATAAGATCCATGGTCTTTCATTAAAACAAGTTCAGTGTGCCCTCCAGATACGAGTAAAGCGAGTATAGGGAATTCATATTCTATTTTTGGATTTCCTTTTGAGTTTTTTGAAAGGGCAGAGTATATATGACCTTCCATGTGATTCACTATTATAATTTTTTTGTTATATTCTTTTGCTAGTTTTTCTATTTTTTGTATTCCTACTTCAAGAGCGATAGCGAGACCTGGTCCATAAGTTACAGCAAAATAGTCTAAGTCCTCGAGTTTTAATTTTGCTTGATTAAGTGCTTCTTGGATAACAAAATCTATTTTCTCTTCATGCATACGTCTGGCAATACTTGGAACAACACCACCCCATTTTTTATGGATTTCTATTTCAGATGAAATTTTATTGGCGATGATGCAATCATCGTGAGTGATAGCTACGGATGTTTCATCAAAAGATGTGTCTATTGCAAGGATTTTCATTTTATAATTTTACGCTTTATAATCACTTACTGTTATTAATCTTTGGTTCTCTTCTTTTCCATGTTCTATCTTTATCCAGATTATGATGGAGTCTTCTGAGATTTTATTGAATAAGTCTATTATTTTATCTGCCCATTCGATAGAAAATACATTTCCGAGGGATACTTGTTTTAAGAAACCTAATTGTTCTAATTCTTCTGTCTCAAATATCCTCCACGTATCTATATGATAAAAAGTAGGTTTCTTTTCAGAAAGATAGGAGTCTGGAACTGTTTCTATTGCGTATTCTTTTTCGATAATAAAAGTAGGGGAGTTTATCGCGTCTTTTACTCCGAGTACTCGAGCTATACCTTTAGTCATCTCTGTTTTACCAGCTCCGAGATCTCCCTCTAATGCAAAGATTATTGATTTGTAACCTAAGTAATGTTTGTATTTATTTAAAAGTTCTATACCTAAGGCTTGGGTTTCTTCTCCTGAGTTTGTGACTCTTTCTAATACTGGTGTTAATTTTATATTACCTTGTCGCAATACTACTTCTTGGTTCAAGGTAGTATCAACGACAGTAGAGGGTTCTCTTTTTGGTAATGTTCCTGCATCTAAAATTAAATCAATAAGATTTTGTTGTTTTGTGGAAATATTATTTAAAATATCTTCTACTGCATAAGGACGTTTTTTATAAGAAGCATTTGCACTGGTTGCTGTAATTGGTTTTCCTAAACTTTTTACTATGTCTGTGACCAGAGAGTAGTCAGGAATTCTAACACCTAAAGTGCCTATTTCAGATTCTACTCCTTTTGCTACTTTACCTAAACTTTTTGAGACGACAGTCAGTGGCCCAGGTAAAAAGCTGGAATATAAATTTTTAGCAATATTGTTTACTTCTACGTATTTTTCTGCCATTTCGATAGTATCTACTGCAATAGACAACGGTTTACCTTCACGTCTGGTTTTGTACTCTAAGAGTTTGTCTATGGCTTTTTGATTGGTTGCATCTGCTCCTATGCCGTACATGGTCTCTGTTGGGAAGACAATTAACCCACCTTCTTTTAGTGTATTTACAGCTTCTTTTATTATTTCTTCTGTTGTAATGTCAGATATCTTTATTATCTTAGGCATAATTTGGCATTATATCATGAAATGAACACCCTCTAAATAGATTGTTTAATAGCTTGAGTATGTCTATAATGATATTACATGAGTAAAAAATTTTTAGAAAAGATATTCGGCGCCCCAGCAGAACTGCTTGAAAAGACTATTGAATTAGAAGAAGAAATTCAGGAAGATTTAATTAAACAAAAACCAGTAAAAAAAGTAAAAGAATATTGGAAGATACTGGGCCCAGGCCTGACTACTGGCGCAGCAGACGATGATCCTTCCGGTATTGCGACGTATTCGCAGATGGGAGCTTCAAAAGGCTTTGGACTTATTTGGCTTTCTCTTTTTACTTTTCCTCTAATGTCTGTCGTGCAAGAAATGTGCGCTCGTATAGGAGTGGTGACTGGCATCGGTCTTGCTGCAAACATCAAAAGACATTACTCTAAAAAAGTTTTGTATTTCTGTACTTTTCTTTTAGTTTTTGCAAACGTTTTTAATATTGGAGCAGATTTAGGGGCTATGGCAAAAGGTACTCAGCTTATTTTTCCTAATCTTCCTTTTGCTTTATTGGTTATAGTTTTCGCTGTTGGTATTTTATTGTTGCAAATATTTGTGCCTTATAAAAAATATTCAAATTATTTAAAATATCTAACTTTGGTTTTGTTTACTTATGTATTTTCTGCTTTATCGATGAACATAGATTGGGGTAATGTATTTTCTCATTTAGTTTTACCTGTTGTGCATTTTGAAAAAGAAGAAATAATTTTAATTTGCGCAGCCTTAGGTACAACTATCAGCCCGTATCTTTTCTTTTGGCAAACTTCTCAGGAAGTGGAAGATCAGATTATGAAAGGGGACACCACTGAAAAAATGAGACGTGAGCATACAACAAAGAAAGACATACGGAATATGCGTATAGATGTCTGGTCTGGAATGTTTATTTCGAATATGGTGATGTTCTTTATTATTGCCGCTTGTGCCGCTACTCTTTTTGCAAATGGTATTACACATATAACATCAGCTTCAGAGGCAGCATCAGCTCTTCGTCCTTTTGCTGGAGACTCGGCTTTCTTTTTATTTGCTATTGGTATCATAGGTACAGGATTTTTGGCTATCCCAGTTCTAGCAGGGTCTGCTTCGTATGCTGTTTCAGAATCATTAGGGTTCAAGTTTGGTCTTTATCGTAAGCTTAAAGAAGCAAGTGCTTTTTATGGAGTCATCATAATAGCAATGATTTTAGGAATATTGCTTAATTTTGTTGGTTTCGATCCTATACAAGTGCTTATATATTCAGCTGTCTTTAATGGGCTTATCTCACCTATCATGCTTTTCCTTATTGTTCGTATAAGTGCCGATGAAAAAATAATGGGAGAATATAAGAACAAAAAAATAAGTAATGGTATAGGTTGGATCACCGTTGTGCTTATGAGTATCGTTAGTATTGCTTCTATTGTTTTTCTTTTAATTTAAATGCAAATTGTAGAAAATTTTAATTTAAAAAATTTGAACACTTTTGGGGTAGAAGCCCAGGCTAGATTTTTTGCGGAAATAAAAAGTAAAGAAGATTTATTGAAATTAATTTCTTTAGATGAGTTTAAAAACAATAAAAGACTTTTTTTAGGAGGGGGGAGTAATGTTCTTTTTACAGAAGACTTTAATGGTATCGTTGTCTCAAACAGAATAAAAGGAATAGAAACGATAGAAGAAGACGAAGACAGTATTTTATTAAAAGTATTCGGTGGAGAAAATTGGCACGAATTTGTTTTGTTTACAGTCGATAAAGGGTATTGGGGGATAGAAAATCTTGCTCTTATTCCTGGTACGGTTGGTGCTGCCCCAGTACAAAATATTGGTGCTTATGGCGTAGAATTGAAGGACTCTTTAGAAGAGGTGGAAGTTTTGAATATTTCTTCTGGTGTAAGTGAAACTTTAATCAAAGCTGAGTGTGGTTTTGGTTATAGAGATAGTATTTTTAAACATGAAATGAAAGATGATTATTTTATAGTTTCTATAACTATTAGACTTTCAAAGAAAGAAAAAAAGAATATTAGTTATAAAGTATTGAAAGAATACTTAGAGCAGAATAATTTAGTTTCAGATACGCCTAGAGTTGTAAGTGATGCTGTCGTTACTATAAGGCAAAGTAAATTGCCAGATCCTAAAATTCTTGGTAATGCAGGAAGTTTTTTCAAAAATACTTTTGTAAATAAAGAAAAATTCGGAAGTCTGATAAAAGAGTTTCCCGAGATGCCTTACTTTGAAGAAGGAGGGTATATTAAGATACCGAGTGGTTGGCTTATTGAAAAAGTAGGACTTAAAGGTTTGCGTATGGGAGATGTTGGCATCTATGAAAAACAATCTTTAGTTATAGTAAATTATGGAAATTCCACAGGAGAACAGATAAAAAATTTTTCAGTATATATTATTGACGAAGTTTATAAAAAATTCGGTATTATACTCTTGCCTGAGGTTAATTTCTTTTAAAGCTTTTTTATTATATAATCTAGTTATATTAGTAGTTAAAGATATATAATTTTCTTATGCAAACAGATAATAATAAAAATATGATACTTTGGGTTGCCATAGTTTTTTTAGTGATAGGTGGTTTAGTTTTTTTGTCTATTAATAACAAAAATAATTCTTTAGAAAACAATCAAACAAATATGGAAAATAAAGCAGAAGGTGTGAAGATAACAGTAATACAAGAAGGAAATGGAAAAGTAGCTAAAATAGGGGACAATGTTTCTATGAATTATACTGGTCGATTAGAAGATGGCACAGTTTTTGATTCAAATGTCGATCCGAAGTTTAACCATGTAGATCCATTTGTTTTTACTCTTGGAGAAGGACAAGTAATAAAAGGTTGGGATGTGGGAGTAGAAGGTATGAAAGAAGGAGAGAAGAGAACGCTCGTAGTAGCTCCAGAATTTGGTTATGGAGCAAATGGTGTTGGTGGAGTAATACCTGGGAACGCCACACTTGTTTTTGATGTCGAATTAGTAGAAGTTAAATAAAAAATAAATTTATGCAAATTAAAGAATTAATAAAAGAAAATAAACATTTTGTATTTAAAGCAGTTCTTATCTTTATTCTTGTGCTTTTAGTTTCTGGAGGCATGAGAGGTCATGGAAAAAGAGGTTTTCAAAATAATAATGAGAGAAATACGATTACAGTGAGTGGCCATGGAGAAGTAAATGCTGTACCAGATATTGCCACAATTTCTTTTGGTGTTGAGGCAAGTAAAAATACACAAAAAGAATCTAGTGATGAAGTGAACACTAAAACTAAAAAAGTTTTAGACTTCTTGAAGTCTTCTCAAATAGATTCAAAAGATATAAAGACTGATAATTATAACTCTTATCCTAAGTACAACAATCCAGAACCTTGCCCTGTGTATTATTCTGGAGGTATTATGCCACCTTGCCGTACAACAGAGGCAAAGATTATTGGATACACAGTATCTCAAAATATAACCGTGAAAGTACGCAAAGTTGATGATGTTTCAAAAATCATTGATGGTATTAATGCGATAGGTGTAACAAATATGTACGGCCCAACTCTTTCTGTTGACGACGAAGAAGGTTTAAAGGTAAACGCTCGAAAATTAGCTATTGATAATGCAAAAGAGAAAGCGAAAGTTTTATCTAAAGACTTAGGGGTACGACTTATAAAAATAACGGCATTCAATGAGACAGGGAACTATTACCCAATGTACGCAACTGGATCTATGATGAAAGATAGCGTCTCTAATGAAGCTTCTGTTCCATCGGAGATTCCAAAAGGAGAGAATACTGTCTCTTCTGATGTTTCAATTACCTATGAAATAAGGTAAATATAGCTTTATTGACTAATTTACAAAAAAAGAGTAGTATTAAAGAAGCCCTGCGAGGGGCTTTTTTAAGAGGTAAGAAATTAGAACAATATGTCAAAACTTACAGAATATTTAAATGAAACAAAAACAGAGCTAAAGCATGTTATTTGGCCTGGACGAAATCAGACTATCTTTTATACACTTATCGTTATTGTATTGTCCGTCGTGATTGCTTATTTCTTAGGAGTTTTTGATTTTCTATTCTCAAGAGGATTAGAAAAATTAATTTCTTTCTAAATTATTAAATTTAATTTTTAACTTGGATGTCAAAACAAGAAACACAAGGAGCTAGAAATTGGTACGCTATCCATACTTATGCTGGATATGAAAACGTAGTTTTACGTAATTTGAAACAGCGTATTGACTCACTAGGTATGCATGAAAAGATTTTCAATGTTATTGTACCAGTTGAAAAAAAGATAAAGATTAAAGCTGGTAAAAGAGTTGAAGTTGAGGAAAAAATATACCCTGGATATGTGCTTGTAGATATGATTGTGACAGACGATTCTTGGTATGTAGTTCGAAACACTCCTCGTGTTACTGGATTCGTTGGAGCTGGAGTAAATCCTGTTCCGCTTATGAAAGAAGAAGTAGATTACCTTTTCAAGAAAATGGATGCACATACAGCAAAACACAACATTGACATCGCTATTGATGAGACAGTCCTTATCGTAGATGGACCATTTAAAGACCTTGAAGGTAAAGTAAGCTTCGTCGATCAGGAGCGTGGTAAAGTAAAAGTGTTTGTTTCCATGTTCGGTCGTGAGACCCCTGTGGAACTCGACTTCTTGCAAGTTAAGAAAATATAAGGTAGTGTATAAAAATAATACAGAAAATATATGGCAAAGAAAATAACAAAAAAAATTAAATTACAAGTTGACGCAGGTAAAGCTACTCCAGCAGGAAGTCTTGGTCCAGCACTTGGACAGGCAGGGGTAAACATTGGTGACTTCGTTACAAAGTTTAACGCTGCGACCTCTAAGATGATAGGGAACAAGGTTTCAGTTGTTATAAGTGTATATGATGACCGAACTTATGACTTTATAGTTAAAACTCCTCCAGCTACTGGACTTATCCTTAAAGCTGCTGGTATCGAGAAAGGTTCAAGTAAAAATGCAGCAACAAAAGTAGGAAAGATCACTCGTGCTCAAGCTCTTGAAATAGCAAAGACAAAGATGGAAAACCTAAACTCAAAAGATGACGAAGGTGCTATCGCTATCATCGCTGGATCTGCTCGAAGTATGGGTATCACTGTAGAATAATAAATTTAAAAAACACCCCGAAAGGGGTGTTTTTGTTTTATATACGAATTAAGGTATATTTAAAAAGTGAAAAATAAATTTAAGAAGATACCTTTAATAGGAAATTTACTTCAAAAGATAGCGCCACAAATAGGAGCCAAGGTTATCCTTGAACCTGTTTGGGGCTATGCAGGACAGATAATTTTTAAAAATGGGAAAAAGGCTTATTTTAGATACACGAGTCTAGACCTGAACACTATGGGTTCTTCAGAAATTGCTAAAGACAAAGACTATACAAATTTCTTTTTGAATAAAATGAACTACCCGGTGATAGAAGGAAAAGCTTTTTACTCAGATAAGTGGTGCAAAGTTATTCAGTCAAAAGATAATACACAGAAAGCATACGAGTATGCAACGACTTTAGGTTTCCCTGTTATTCTAAAACCAAATAGTAAAAGTCAGGGAACTGGTGTAACTAAAGTTTATAATAAAAAAGATTTTCTAGAAGCTAGTAAGAGTATTTTTAAAGTAGACCACATAATGCTCGTTCAGAGATTTGTAGAAGGGCAAGACTACCGTATTGTAGTTGTAGATAAAAAAGTTATTTCAGTTTATGAAAGGGTGCCTTTGTTTGTGGTGGGGGACGGAGTTTCTTCTGTCAAAAAGCTACTTCTTTTAAAACAGAAAGAATTTATCATAAATGATAGAGATACAGTAATAAATTTAAAAGATTTCCGCATAAAGGCAATATTAGAGAGAAATAAAATGTCTTTTAAGACAGTTTTTAAAAAAGGCGAGAAATTTAATTTGCTTGATAATGCAAACCTTTCTACTGGAGGAGATGCTTACGACATGACTGGCAAGATACACCCTTCTTTTAAAAAGTTTGCAGTAGATGTGACTCGTGACATGGGCCTTCGGCTTTGTGGAGTAGATGTTCTAGTGCAAGGGGATATAACCAAAAAAATATCTAAAAATAATAATTGTAAAATCATAGAGATAAATTCTGCTCCAGGGCTTGATAATTATTATACGGTGGGAGAGAAGCAAAAAAAGATAGTAGAAAAACTTTACTTAGACTTGTTGAAAGCAATGTCTAAATAAAGTTTAGAATTTATTTTTCCACATCATGGACTCTTTTGGAAGCTTTTCTTGATGGGAATATTTTGCATTTGTCTTTTTATGATAGAGTCTTTCTACTTTACCTTCTACTACGTAGTAGATAAGTTGAGCGATAGGCATCCCAGGGTAGACCCGTACAGGCTTAGAGGTAGAGATCTCCATTGTCCAGAATCCACAGAAGCCTACATCCCCCTTACCAGCAGTAGCGTGTATGTCTATGCCAAGTCTGCCAGTGGAGGATTTTCCTTCTAAAAAGGGAACATGTTTATGGGTCTCAGTGTATTCTTCTGTTGCTCCTAGGTAAAGTTCACCAGGTTTTAATACAAAACCTTTTTCGGATATCTCAAAATGTTTAATTTTGTTATGCTTCTTAGCGTCGAGGGTCTTGTCTATATACTGAGCAAAATGTTTACTTAAATGGACGTCGTAAGAGTTGCCACCCATATTACTCACGTCGAAAGGCTCAATAACAATGTCTTTTTTCTTAATAAGTTCAAGTATTTTTTTATCGGATAGAATCATGGTATAAGTTTCGCATAATTAGCCTTTTTGTCAATTTAGAAAAATCGCTCATAAGTGACAAAGTCATAGTCAAAAGGATTTTTCGCGTCTTTTTTATTTTCCTCTCGGAAGGTTTCCATAAAGACTATGGGGATGATTTCAGGGAAAAATACGTCTGCATCTTTGTCTTCTGCTTTTACTTCTGTGATGTAAAGCTTGTGGGCAGACTCCATGCCTTTTTTAAATACTTCGCTGCCACCTATGATAAATACTTCTTCATCTTTTGAGGCGAGTTTTATAGCTTCATCAAAAGAATGAGCTACTTCTGATCCTTCTATTTTTAATTTTTTGTTATGAGTTATGACAATGTTTCTTCTGTTTGGTAGTGCCTTACCAATACTTTCAAAAGTTTTTCTACCCATGATCACCGTATGTCCTGTGGTGAGTTCTTTGAAACGTTTCATATCTGCTGGAAGTTTAAAAACTAAGTCGTTACCTTTCCCCAACTCATTATTTTTACCTATGGCTGCAATTATTGAAATGTTCATATTTTTTTATACAGCAATCGGGGCTTTGATCGCTTCGTGTGGATTATAATTTAATAATTCAAAATCATCTATTGTAAAATCTTCTAAATTTTTCTTTTCTGGATTTATTTTCATGACGGGTAGTGGACGGATATCAGACTTTCTAGTGATTTGTAATTTTGCTTGGTCTGTGTGATTTAGATATAAATGCACATCACCACCGGTCCAAACGAATTCTCCAGGTGTGAGGCCTGTGATTTGAGCTATGATCATGACCAGTAGGGCATAGGAAGCTATATTAAAAGGCACTCCTAGGAATGTGTCACAACTTCTCTGATATAGCTGACAAGAGAGCTTACCGTCTGCTACGTAGAATTGGAAGAAACAATGACATGGGGGAAGCCCTGATTTTGCCATTTCATCTATGTCTGCGACGTTCCAGGCAGAGACAATCATTCTGCGAGAGTCTGGAGTGTTTTTAATTTGTTCTATTACATTTTTAAGTTGGTCTATGTGTTTACCGTCTGGGGTAGGCCAGTTTCGCCATTGGTATCCATAAATAGGTCCGAGGTTGCCGTATTCTTTTGCAAAGATTTCGTCAGTCTTTATCTTTTTGATAAAGTCTTTGATACCGTCTTTCCATTCTAGGCTGTCACTTTTTGGTACAGGTAAATTGTTTTTTATCAAATACGCTTTATAAGGCCATTCATCCCAGATGTGAACATTATTTTCTGCGAGATATTTTAAATTTGTATCACCACACAGAAACCAAAGTAATTCATGAATGATAGCTTTGATGGGAACTTTTTTAGTAGTAAGGAGAGGGAAGCCTTCAGATAGATCAAAACGCATTTGGTATCCTAAGATGCTTTTTGTGCCTGTACCTGTACGGTCAGTCTTTATTGTGCCGTTTTTGATGAGGTGTTCTAGGAGTTCTATGTAAGAAACATCAGCATGTTTACCTTGTAAATTATTTTGCATTATATGATTATACCTGTTTAAGGTAGCCTAGAACAAACATTGACATTATGGTTAATATATGGTATTTTTGTATATATTTTTGGATCTTTTAAAACAAATCAATATGTTCAGTCAAATCAAGAGTACTCAAAAAAGCTTAAAACAGAGGAATAATCTTCTCGATGCAGTACAAGCAATCTTAATCATAATCTGCATAGTGCTGGTTGTGGTTTGCATTGTTGCCTGTTCTGAATTCGAAGCAGAGTTTCCTTTGTACACTGCGATTGTCGTCTGTATCTTTATTGCACTTTATGCCAGATTTGAATTTTGGGCGATACCTTTTTTCGCTCACGAATCTACGCACGGGGGGCACCTTGTGGACCGCCGTGATTTCCAGGAAAAATTTTTTACCTTTAAGAAACACCAAAAGGAAGACACAAATCCACTTTGGTAAAATTGAATGATTTGATAATTTAAAATCAAAACGCCGATAGGAGCGCCGAGCAATCGACCCCTCTCGGCGTT
Organism: Patescibacteria group bacterium; assembly: GCA_038064635.1. Classification (GTDB taxonomy): domain Bacteria; phylum Patescibacteriota; class Minisyncoccia; order Phycocordibacterales; family UBA9973; genus UBA9973. The sequence continues at coordinate 1,731 of JBBTSS010000035.1, read as the reverse complement.
TTCCTATTTTTAGGTGTGTTTGACAAAATACTATATCCATGATATTATATTAAGATATTTTTGAACCTTTAAAATTTTATTTTATGTTAGTTATTAATGTTAAGAAAGTATTATTATTTATCGCCAACATTTTCACTTACAGTACTTTTGCACTGTTTTCTGGTGGAGTTTTGAATTCTTATTTTGGTTTTTTCCAAAACCCACAGAGTAGTTACTTTTTTTGTTTTGGGGCTATGTTTAGTTCCATAATAGGGTACACATTGAAAATGTGTTTTGTAAAATACAGTAACAAAGATTATGAATTACAAAATTATTCAATGATCTTCTTTGTTGCTTTAATGGTTCTCCTTTTTTCTTTTAATTAATCTATAACATAATACGTTTCTAAAAAATTATATTGGCCCTGACTTGCTATCGTGCATGTTGGGGTTTTTATTTTTGTATAAGAGGTGTATTTGACAAACTGGGTAGGTATGGTAGGGTTTTTATGAAATATCTTTCTTCGACAATATCGTCGTCATTCCTAAACCTTAAATTTTTTATGCCATGAGCAAGCTTACTGCTAAAAAGAATCTTTTTCTTAAAACCTCAAAACCTGGAGACAAAATTGTATTTATCCACGAATATCTATTCGAAGGATATCTTATTGTGATTTTCGAAAGGAGATTTAAATCAAAAGGATCCTTTAGTGGTTCTTTGGTTTATGTTTTTTCTCAGGAAAGCCAACAGGGTATCTATGAAGAAACTTTCTGGCACACGTGGGCAAACCCGCCTTGGGAAAATAAGTCAAAAAAATTGAACAAAATTTTGAAAGTAAAAAAGATAACTCGCAAAAGATTGAAAATCACTTGCAGCAACGCCCTTGGTGACAGCTGTGAATTGTTTTACAACATTTAAAATCTTCGCCATGAATAACTCTAGAGCTTTACTGCGTCAATCGGTCATTTCTTTCAAGGCAATTCAAAATAAGAGTCGCTATGAAAACTGTTTCGAACTTTCACGGGTTTTTTGTAAACACACAAATGTGTTTGTGGTCATTTTTTCTTACGAATCTGGTTTGGCAGGGGACAGAGTGTTCCATTCTTCTCTGTATCTTTTTGAATTGGGTAAAAATCCGGTACGTCTCTACTATGAGAAGTATTGGAAAGAAAGGAATCCTGGCCGAGAAGAAAAAGGAAAATTTCTAAAGAAAATTACTTCTGTTGTAAATAACAGGGGAACTTTGGAAATCACTTGTCAGACAGGTACTGGAAGTAAAGAGATAATAAAACATCGTTTTTAATTTTCACTAAAAATTACGGTCATGATAAAACCGAAACTGAAACCGAAAGATATTTTGGTTCAAAATACGCTCATGTTTTTAAACATGAAGAATACCGCAACGGTAACTTGGGTAAAAGGAAGAGAGTTCTTTTTTGAAGATACTCTTTTTGTTCTTTTCATTAAAAAAACAGGGGAGAAGATGGAAGAAAAAAGATACATGGTATTGTACGCTTTTCATCAAAATGAAGAACCGGCGTTCGTATCCTCGACGCTTTATTATGAAAAGAAAAAATTCAACCATAATAAATTTATCCAGTACATCATTTCTGTGAGTCGCTACAAAAGGGCGTACACGGTTCTCACAAAAAACCAATTGGGAAAACAATTTTCGTTTAATTATGTGCGCTAACTACATTAGTTAAGCCTTGCTGGGTAGCATACTCAGCAAGGCTTTTTGTTTGACAAAAT
>JBBTSS010000034.1:0-14785 GCA_038064635.1 Patescibacteria group bacterium | reverse complement strand
CCAGCTTCACTGGTATGTACAACATTTGTCTCTTTACCTAATATATTTTCAACTTCTTGCGCAAGGAAACCATAATTTACAACATCATTACCATCTTTTAATTTGTAAACTACTGGCCTAAGTTTCAAGATAAAATCTAATCCCAAATCTATATCAACTATTTCTTTTTTCATTCGAATATCTGAAAGATTTGTCCAGCCGACAATTCCACCTATCTCTGTAATTGCGTCATTACCTATTCTGACTTTATTACTACCGGTCACGATAGCCCCATTACCTAATGCCATAGCATTAGTATAATTATCATTAAAAAAATCTGCATCATTACCTAATGCGGTATTATTACTTCCAGTTTTATTTGAATCACCTGCTCTATAACCAACACCCGTATTGTAACTACCAGACGCACCATTTACTGGTCCTTGCAAAGCTTTCCGTCCGATACCTGTATTATAATTACCAGAAGTATATTCTTCTAAAGCGAGAGCTCCCACAGCTGTATTATTTGAACCAGTAGTTAGAGAATTCGAAGAACCATAACCTAAAGCAGTATTGAAAGTAGTCGTATTCCCCAAAGACATCGCATCTGCTCCGACAGCTGTATTATAGTTACCTGTCGTATTAGAGCGCAAAGCAGTAGAGCCTAATGCAACATTCTGTAAACCGGTAGTATTGTTGTAAAGAGACTCAAAACCTAAAGCAGCATTTCTTTCTCCGGTAGTATTTGTAAATAAACTAGAACTACCCACTGCTGTATTTTTATTTGCAGCAGAAGTAGAGTACGTTAATGCACTCCACCCAACTGCAGTATTATCACTTATTGAAGTTGCATTCACTGTTGGCAACAAAGCATTAAAACCAATTGCAGTATTTCTAGAACCTGTTTCATTTTCCTCTAGAGCATAGTGTCCTAAAGCGGTATTTTCTGTACCTGAAGTATTTTCATTCAGAGAAGCATATCCGACGGCAGTATTAGAGTCTGCTGTATTATCTCTCAATGCACCAATACCCACTGCTGTATTTTTAAAACCAGAAATATTAAACTTTAATGCATCAGTTCCAATTGCAACGCTTAATTGTCCTGATACATTTGAAAAAAGAGCATTACTACCGATAGCAATATTTTGTAAACCAGTTGTATTTTTATTTAATGCTTGGTAACCCAGGGCAACATTTTCATTACCAGTTGTATTGTAAAACATCGCTGCTCTACCTATACCAACATTTTGACCACCAGTCGTATTTTTATTTAATGCTTGGTAACCCAAAGCTGTATTATCATTCCCTTCTGTATTTTGATCTAAAGTCTCAGCTCCAATCGCAGTATTGTAACTACCAATTGTATTTAATCTCAGTGAAGTATTTCCTACTGCAGTATTAGAATGTCCGTCACTATTTGTGGTTAATGCAGATTTTCCAATAGCAGTATTACCATTACCAGTTATATTTGAAGTTAATGCCAAATATCCCAACGCAGTATTAAAAGTACCATTGATATTATTTAACAATGCGTTGTTACCAATAGCAGTCGAAAAATTTGCATCATCAAAATTTATAAATCCAGATACCTGCAACTTATTGTTTGGATTTGCTGTACCTATACCTACTTTATCTGTACTAGTAGTCAATCTAACCACAGCATTTACAACATCTCTTGTCCAAGTATCTCCTCCGCCACCACCTGACATATCAGCCCAAGATAAAACTCCGGAACCATCAGTTTTCAAAACTTGATCAGGCATTCCATTGTCTGTTGGCAAAGTTAAAGTATAAGGATCAAGTAAAGAAGCTCCAGTTGGAGGATTTATAGTGATAGAGTCAGGATTTACAACATCGTTATCAACAAGAGTTAAAGATCCATCTACCCCACCCCATACAGTAATTCCTTCACCGACAGTTACAGCTCCATCAAAAAGTCCAACGGTCAAAGAACGAAGACCGCCAAACACCCCACCACCTTCTTTAAACTGAGTAGCCAAACCTACATTTATTGGTGCTGGAGTAGGGTCTCCTGTTGGTAAAGAAGAAGGAGGCGACCACACAGCTAAAGCTTTAACAGTCAAAGAAAAAACTACTAATAGAAAAATGGTTTTAATAAATATCTTTTTAGTATTTTGCATGTATTATTATTTTAATTTGTTTTCAATATCTTGAATTCTTTTTTCTAAAACAGAATTTCTAACTTTCAAATCTTCTATGAGAGTTTGCTGTTCTTGTATAGCTTTGACCATAGGTCCAATAAATTCTGTATATCTTAGAGATTTAATATGATCTTTACTTTCATCAGTTGAAACAATATTTGTCTCAACACCCACAATTTTTTCTACATCTTGCGCCAAGAATCCATAGCTAGATTTATTGTTCCCTCCTATTAAATTATAAGAAACAGGTTTTAAATTTAAAATAAAATTTAATCCTAGATTACTCATTTGAATATTTTCTTTCAAACGTGCATCCGAAAGATTTGACCAAGCTACTGCTCCACCTATTTCTGTAACAGCACCATTTCCTATTCTGACTTTATTACTTCCAGTCACAGTAGCACCATTACCTAATGCCATAGCATTAGTCAGACCGACAGCATTCACATCAGCATTTGCTCCAAGGGCAGTATTATTAGTACCTGCCACATTAGTAATTAAAGCATTATATCCGACACCAGTATTACCTCCTCCAGTAGTTTTATTTAAACTAGCTGCTCCGAAAGCAGTGTTATTTGAACCTGTTATGTTATCAAACAAAGAAGACGCCCCAAAAGCAGAGTTGCTTGTGGCAGTTGTATTATGAAAAAGAGCGTTTACTCCAAAAGCACTATTTTGACCTGCTGTATTATCATGCAAAGCAGAGTGACCAAAAGCGGAGTTACCTGTACCTGTGAGATTAGCCCACAAAGCAGTAGTACCAAAAGCGGAGTTACCTGTACCTGTTGTATTTTTATTTAAAGAATATTCTCCGAAAGCGGAATTTCCATCTGCAGTATTATCATAAAGTGAATTATAACCAAAAGCAGTATTGTAATTCGCTGTTGTTATTTTATTTAAAGAACCATAACCAACAGATGTATTGTAAGTACCTGTGGTTGTAGCATGTTGTGAATAAGCACCCACTGCTACGTTTCCACTACCAGTAGTATTTGCACCTAAAGCATTAGAACCTACCGCTGTATTTTGTTGTCCGGTTGTATTTGCATCTAATGTGTAGATTCCAAAAGCAGAGTTTTCTGCTCCTGAAGTATTTAATTTTAGAGCATTAAATCCAACAGCAGTGCCGTAATTTGCAGTGTTAGCGTTTAGTGCACCATTTCCCAAAGCAGTAGACCATTTTGCATCATCAAATTTTATTAGACCCGAAACTTCAAACTTTGAAGTTGGCTCAGTCGCTAATCCGATACCTAGTTTGTCTCCAGTCGCAGTCAAGTATGTCCATGTACCAGCATCTGTAAATAAACTTCCACCATTTGGGACAGCAGTACATCCTTCAACTGCACCACTAGCATTTACTCCTAAAGGATAATTCCCCGCAGCACAATTTGCTCCATTAGCAGCTAGAGCTGTCGCAGTACTTGCATTACCAGTAGTATTTTGATTCAAAATTGGAAAGTCTCCTGCTGCTGCAATAGAAAGAACTCCTGTGTTATTAGTTGTCGTATTTTTTAATATTCCAGTAGCAAGTGCGCCTAAAGATTGTTCAGCAGTAAGAGTAGCATTTGTTGTTTGAGTGATATATTTTGCATCAACAGGAGCACCTCCACCACCTGACACATCTGTCCAAGTAGGAGCAGAAGTAGTTCCATGAGTAGTTAAAACACGTCCATCTGTTCCAGCTGGAAGTCTAGTCAAAATACCAGAAGAATTTCGATAGTACATATCATAGTCTCCATCAGAACCAAAACTGACAGTAACTCCACCGAGTACATTAGTATCATCAGTCAAAGTTTTATTAGTTAAAGTATCAGCAGTAGCTTTACCTATCAAAGTGTCTGTAACATTTGGAAGAGTTAACGTTCTGGCACCAGTTGGCAATCCTGTAATTTTAAAATAATTAGTTCCATAAGTTCCAGTACCAAACAAATAAAGATTTCTAAATGGTTTAGCAGTTGAGCCTAAGTCAGCAAGATTTGTGCCTGTAAGCAAAGAAGTATTAATAGCAACGTTTGCTAGATTTGAAAGTGCAGTATTTGCTCCAGCAGAAGCTGGATCTTGCCAAGTAGCAACACCAGTAGCATCAGAAGTCAAAACTTTATTAAGACCTGCATTAGTATTTATTTTCAATCCACCAGTCAAAGTAACTAAACCTCCTATATCAAAAGTAGTGTCAGCAATTCCAGGACCAGTGGTTCTGAAACCACCCATGACTATGCCACCTGTTTTTTGTTGAGTTGCAACTCCTACATTTACAGGAGGGTTTGTATTGTTTCCTGTTGGTAATGATGTAGGTGGCGCCCATACAGCAAGAGCATTAATGGACAAAGAAAATATTGTCAGAATAAGAAATGCTTTTGTGATTGTTTTAAACTTTTGATTCATGTTTTATGAAGATGTTACTGCTTCCCAAGCTGATGCGCCACGAACGTTTAATTTATTTGTAGTAGTGTTAAAGATAACTAATCCAACAGGTGGTGTAGCAATAGCATCTCTTTGACCAGTCGTCATACGAGGAGGCAAGAATCCTTGGGTAATAGAAGTAAGGTCAAGAATAGATTTCTCGTTTGGTGCTGATATTCCGATACCTACTGTTCCACCACCATTTATAATCAAAGGATATTTATGTAAAGCAGACCCCCCACTCATATCAATAACAAGACCGTTGTTTGTGTTAGTAGAACCTTGTTTATTTTGATGTATCCTTAAGACCGTCGTGGTTCCTGTTGTACCTGTTCCACCCATTTGCATTCTGACTAATTCTTCTGTTGCTCCTGATGTATTTGCTGTTGCTTCAAAGGTCATATACTCACCGGCCGCAACAGTATTCCATTGCCATTTTTGTTTATTTAAACCGTTGTTTATAGTGTTTGCAGCAGTTGCAGCAAGGATTTGATCAAGACGAGGAGTACCACCACTTGAATCAGTTGCCCAAGACAATACCCCAGCTGCAGTAGAAGAAAGAACTTGTCCTGCTGTTGGAGCAGTAGTTGGTAAGGTATATGTAAGGTTTCCAGCCATTGCATCTCCAGATTTAAAGGCTGTGTAATTTGTACCATTTGCAGCAAGTTCTAAGAATCTAATTTCAGAAGTATTACCAGCAGATGCACCATAAGGTTCTAATTGAGCTCCTGTATTAGCAGTAAGTCGAATACCAATATTGTTTGTAGTTCCACCAGAAGCTCTAAAGTCTCCAGAGACATTTGTACCCCCACTGTTTGTTTTTGTGTTAGCAATATATGCAGCAGTACTTATACTTCCTCCTGCACCAGTTCCAGAAAGTGCAATCTCAAATAATTTCTGAGTTGTACCTGGCGCTACAGTTGAGTTAGAAGAGAGTTTAAATCCTGTTCCAGTTCCCAAAGTATTCCACTGCCATTCTTGAACAAAATTAGTACTGTTTATTGTATTTGTGGCTGTCGCTGCAGTTATAGTATGTAATGCTGGAGCTCCACCACCGGCTGCTGCCCAAGTAAGAACACCTGAACCGTTTGTCTGCAAGAATTCATTTGCGTTTCCGTCTGTTGTAGGTAAAGTTAAAGTATATGTTCCTGCTGCTGCTGCTGGTTGGATGATTATCTTTCCTGAAGTATTACCAGCAAGGGAAAGTACACCAAGAGTAGTACCAGCTGTTCCAAGAGAAAGAAGTTCACCTGGTGCAGTAGTACCAATACCAACTCTACCACTTCCTCCAGGAACTATAATCGCATAATTATTTGTTCCTCCTGAAGCTGTAAAGTATCCGGCTATAGAGTCCTGTACGGTTACTCCTGCAGCGTTAAATTTAGCACCATAAATAGTATCTGTTGCATCAGCATCTAAAGCATTACTGAAAGAAGCTGCTGTCATACCAGTAGTACCAGTAAGACCAGTTAAACTTACATCTACTGTATTGACTGCACTAACGGGAGAAAAGTTGTAATCAGAAACAACTTTCACTACAGATTCTGATGCGCTATTTTTTACAACATGAAGTCTGTTTGTAGGAGTAGCAGTACCAACACCAACATTTCCACCTTCATTAGCGATAATAACATCACCTTTAGTTGCATGAGAAGTTGTTTCTAAGTAAAGATCATTACCAGATTGATGTCCTCCATATATTTTGAATGTGGCCATATCAAGATTTTGTGAAGCAATATGGTTACCGAGGTTATCAGCAGCACCTGCTGCTATCCATTGACCGTCACCTCGTAAGAATGTCGTACTTGAAGGTGTACCTGTAATAGCACTAGCAAATAAAGGAATTCTATTTGTTGCAATTTCTTGAACATCAGCTGAAGTAGCAGTCGCATTTGCCAAGAAAGTATTTGCTCCTACATTTTGTAATTTTGCATAAGTAACTGCATCATTTGCTAATTCTGCTGTACCTACCACCGCTGCATCAAGATTCCAAGTAGCTCCACTTGCTGTAACTGTTATATCTCCTTTGTCTCCGTCAGAAACTCCACCAGTAGCGTCCGCAGTACAAGATTCAACTGCTCCACTTGCGTTTACGCCCAGAGGGTATTGTCCAGCAGGACAATTGGCACCGTTTGCTGATAAAGAACCTGCTGTACCTGTGGTATTTTGATTTAAAATAGGAAAGTCTCCAGCTGTTGCAATAGACAATACTCCTGTACTAGTTGTATTTTTTAGTATTCCTGTTGCTAAAGTGGATAGCGCTTGTTCATTTGTAAGAGTACCATTTGCTGTTTGTGTAATATACGTAGCGTCAGTTGGTGCTCCACCAGAAGAAGGTGTATATACCTCCCATGCTGTATTTCCAGCATTTATACGTATTGATTGATTTGCTCCTGGTGTAAGAGGAGTGAGGGTGTTTGCAGAGTTTGCTACCCAGATAGTTCTTGCTGCAATAGAAGTAAGTCCTGTACCTCCTTTTGCAAGAGGAACAGTATTGTTATATGTAGTAGCAAGACCAGAAGAAGTAACATCACCTGTTAAGTTTCCAGCAGAAGCTGGTGCCCAAGTAAGATTACCTGATCCATCACTTTGCAAAAAATCATTCGCATTACCATCAGTAGTAGGTAACACAAGAGTATATGTACCGGCTGCTGCTGCTGGTCTTATGATTATCTTTCCTGAAGTATTACCAAACATAGACATACTTCCAAGTTGTCCACTATTTGCACCAAGGGTTAACAATTCAGTAGGAGCAGTATTACCGATACCTACAAGACCACTTGTACCTATTGTAAGGCGACTAACTCCAGATGTTCCGTCAAAAATTGAGAATTTACCAATACCAAGACCTGAAGTACCTGAAGAAAGAAGCGTCCACGCTCTTCCACTACCTACTGTACTAATAAGGTCAATAAATGAATCTCCGGCTGCTCTGATTTCCATATTTTCACTAGTAGAGGTATTTACGATAGAAAATTTACTATTAGGAGTTGTTGTACCTATGCCTACGTTACCGTTGTCAAAAATAGAAGAATTTCCTAATGTTGCTCCATCTGGAGTCCACTTTGAAATATAATTATTAGTTCCGCTACCACCTATTCCTCCACCACCTCCAGAGTTTGAAGTTCCACAAGTAAAGGTATTAGTTGCAGTTGCATAGTTTAAGTGATTACCTGCTGTATCTGTACAGTTAGGAATAGTTTTAACCTGCCAAGCAGTATTGTTTGATACAAGCATAGTATCATCCGCTGCAGCAGTTACTCCAGTACCTCCTTTTCCAAAAGGAACAGTAGCTGAGTAAGAAGTCGTTGTTCCAGTAGAGGTAACATCACCTGTTAAGTTTGGCATTGAAGCGAGATAATCTGTACCTGCGATAGCAATAGAAAGTACTCCAGTACTTGTAGTATTTTTAACCAAACCTGTGCCAAGGAGAGATAAAGCTTGTTCGTTTGTAAGAGTAGCGTTTGCAGTTTGAGTTATGTATGTAGCATTAACAGGTGCTCCGCTAGTGACAGCTTCCCAAGTAGGTGCTGCTGCACCGTTGGATTGTAAGAAAAATCCATTAGTACCCGCAGTACTATCCAGTCTAGTGGGTACGCCACCAGCACCACCGTATATAATGTCACCAATTTCTGTCATTGGATTTGTTAATCCACCAACAGCTGCAAGGGTTGACCAAGCAACGTCACCATCTGCATCAGAAGAAAGAATTTTATTCAAACCTGGTGCTCCACTAGTTATTTTCAAACCACCATTCAAAGTAACCAAACCATCAATATCAAAAGTAGAGTCAGCGATTCCAGGACCAGTAGTTCTGAAACCACCCACAACCAAACCACCAGTTTTTTGTTGTACAGCCGTACCGACGTTTACCGGAGGAGGAGTCTGATTTCCAGTAGGCCCACCAGTAGGTGGAGCCCAGATAGCAACTGCTTTTATAGACAAAGCAAAGGCTACTATTACGAAGATCGACTTTAATAAGATTTTGGTTTGGTTTTGATTTGGTTTGTTCATAAATTTATTAATGATTACTTTATAATTATATTAATTTTCGATTATCTTTGGTTGCTTCTTGTTTGACACAACACCACTATTTTCATTTAACAAAATACTTACAGAAACGGGATTACCTGTATAAAAACCAGTACATGTCAGAGTATATGTAGTAAAGGCTGGAGCACTCATCGGTACTACAACACCGGCCTGTGAACCATTTGCAGTAGGACTCTTTGGACTTGGATTATTCCAAGAAGGAATATTTGGATTTGATGTTGCATTACATGAATCACTTACCATATTTACTGTTGTCCAAGTCAATGTAGTTGTAAAGTTTGGAGCAGAACCAGATATACCATTACTACTCAAAGCAACTGATTCAGTAGGTACACCACGAGGTACTGATATAGTCTGACTTATAGGATTACCAAACTGGTCATCACAAGTAAGTTTATAATTTGTAGGGTTATAAGGAACATTTACACTCAAAGAAGAAGAAGGATCAGGAATGAAAGTACTTGTATTCCAATCAGGTAATTCAGATACGTTTAATGGTGAAGCACTATCAGCAACACAGCTAGTCAAAGTACCTCCAACAGCATCCCAATGTAAGGTTGTAGTATAAGGAGGATATGAAGGTGAAGGAAGAGCATAGAATGAAAGTGAAGTAGCTCCTCCTACGTTTACATCAACACTAGCAGTAGCAGTACCACCAAATTCTCCGTCACAAGTAATAGTATATGTATAAAGACCGATAGGGGCTAAGGCAGAAGTAGTAAAGGTACCAGAAGGTGAAGGGTGTGTACCAGTCCAACCACCAGGGCCATTTCCAGAAGCAACACATCCATCTGGACTAGTCTCAAGACCGAGACCATCCCAAGATAAAGTAGTAGTGCCATTTAATGGTACATTCACAGGATCAGCTCCTATTGTTACAGTAGCGACGGTTATAGGGAAATGTTCAACGTCTGCAAAATCAACCCAACCAACGACATTCTTTCCTCCGTCATTTCCTCCCCAAGCAAAACCTGAGAATGATCCACCAGCCTGACAAGCTGCATTACAAATAACACCATAATCAGTACCATCTAAGCTAAGCCATCCATCCCATCCTCCACGCTTAATATTTTCTATATCTCCGTTACATAAAACAGGATTTGCAGCAACAGAACAAAAACGAGCCCAGCCTGTTACTTCTCCAGTATTAAAGTTTAATTTCGCATTTTCAGGTAAAGTACCTCCTCCAGTAGGAAAATCATTAGGGTCAAAGCCACCAAACTTTACCCAACCGTAGTTAGAAGACCAAGCATACCCGGTCAAAGATCCATCTACTCCTATATTTACACCATAATCTACGCTTCCGCAGTCACCTCCTGTCGTACAGTTGAAAGAAAGCCAACCCATACCACCTGTTTCTTCGTCAGGTAAATCCTGAACACTATTTGAATTTAAATCCACCCAGTCTGCAGACCAACCAAAACCAGACACGTTGTCTAAAGGACTAGATTTAGCATAATTATAAAAAAGCACAGAGGAGCCGACTAAAACAGCGACTACAAGGAAACTAGCTATTTGTTTGAAATTAAAATTTTTCATAATTATGGGTTTACTTTTATACTTGGGTCATTAAGAGACCTCAACATTTCTTCATCAGAAATAGCGTCCGCGCCAGTAGGGGTTTTAAAAGATTGTAAGTCTTGTTTTATTTCTTTGTCACTCTTGAGAGGCGTAGAACTTTTATTAAACTTTAATAATTCTTTAGTCATGACTTCATCGCGAACTTTTTGTTCATCGATAGTTGGAGGTGGTACAGGAGTTTCTTGATTTTTTTTGTATAAATAAACTACAACAATAATAGCCACTACCATAAGTAGTGAAAGTAAAATAATTACATTTCGCTTAGACATACAAAAATTATACACCAGAAAAAAACTTTTGACACTAATTTAAAACTGTGGATAAATATTTAAATTGCTTTTTTACGTATTTATGCTATACTATTTGTATACAAGTCCTGTGAAACCGGGGCTTTTATTTTTTCTTAATGAGTAAAATCTATAAGAAATAAAAAATTTAATAGTCGAAAATTAAAATTTAATAACAACTTAATAAAATCATATGTTAGATATAAAAACATTTAAATCAGCGTTAGAACAATTAGAAGAAGAAAGAAAAATTCCAAAAGAGAAAATCTTAGATGCCATAGAACAAGCAATGGCCGCAGCCTATAAAAAAGATTACGGAAAAAAAGGACAAATAGTTCGTGCAAAATTTGATTTAGAGACGGGTAAAACTGATTTCTTTCAAGTTAAAATAGTAGTAGATGAAACTATTGCACGTATGGATATAGCAGACGAAGATGAAGAATACTCTATAAAAGAAGATGGTGATGAAAGAGTACGCTTTAATCCTGAACATCATATTCTTCTTGAAGATGCTAAAAAAATAAAAAAAGGCTCAGAACTAAATGATGAGATAGTATTTCCCCTTGAAGAAAAAGACGACTACGGACGCATTGCCGCTCAAACAGCCAAACAAGTTATCATCCAAAGAATTCGTGAAGCAGAAAGGAATTCTATAATTGATGAATATGGAACAAAAGAAGGTGAGATAATATCTGGTATAGTTCAAAAAATAGAAAGAGGAAATGTTTATGTTGATTTTAATCGTGCAACAGGAATACTTCCAGTAGAAGAACAAATCCCTGGAGAACACTTTGCTCGAGGACAAAGACTACGTGCATACTTATACTCTGTCGAAGACACACCAAGAGGAATAAACTTAAGACTTTCACGAACTCATCCAAAATTTATTGAGAAACTTTTTTCTGTTGAAGCACCAGAAATAGAGAACGGAACAGTAGAAATAAAATCTATCGCACGAGAAGCAGGCGCAAGAAGTAAAATTGCAGTATTTTCAAATGATGACCATATCGATCCAGTAGGATCTTGTGTCGGACAAAAAGGAACAAGAGTAAATACCATTACTGGTGAGCTTGGTGGTGAAAAAATAGATATTATACCTTGGTCAGAAGACCCTAAAGTTTTTGTTTCAAATTCTTTATCACCAGCAAAAGTTACTTCTATTGAAATAGATGAGAAAGAACATAAAGCTGTTGTAGAAGTAACAGATGATCAACTTTCTCTTGCAATAGGAAAAGGAGGACAAAATGTTCGTCTAGCTGCAAAACTAACTGGCTGGAGAATTGATATCAAAGGAAATGGTGCAGAAGTTGTATCTACGGACGGAGATGAAGTAGAAATGACTGATGAAGTTGAAGCTAAATAAAAATAGAACTATAATTAAAATATATGGCAAACATAAATCAAAAACCTTCTAGATATATGTTGAATTTACAACATGTATTAGACTCTTATGCTGATGAAGCAAAAGGGATAGTGAATGGGCTAGTTGAAATAAATTCAAATTCTATTAATAAATACGAATTTATTACTGAATCAGGTCAATTAAAATTAGACCGAGTAGGATATTCTTCACTCGCATATCCAGTAGCTTATGGACTCATACCTCAAACTTGGGACCAAGACAATGATTTACTGGATTTAGTTATCGCAAATGTGACTGAACCATTAGTACCAGGCTCTCTCGCTGAACTTCGAGTTATTGGCGTAATGAAATTTGAAGACGGAGGAGAAAGAGATGATAAGATCATTACGGTCCTTGCTGACGACAAAAGAATGGATCACATAAATTCTTTTGAAGAACTTGGTCCACATTGGGAAAAAGAAACGGAACACTATTTCGAACACTATAAAGACTTAAAAAAACCTGGAACCTGTAAAGTATTAGGATTCTTCGGAAAAGAAGAAGCGATAAAGATAATCACGGAATGCCAAGAACGCTATAAAACTGAATACTTACCTAAGTTTGAAGAATAGAAAGTAAATATCCACAAAATCACCCTACAATTTGTAGGGTGATTTTGTTTTAAGATGTATAATACTCTTAGGTCACATTTATTAAATTTAATATCAAAAAATTATGAAAAAATATTTAGGATTTTTAGCTATCGTTGCTTTTGCATTTTTCAGTCAAAATGCTTTTGCTCAAACCTCTACCACAACAACAAGTAGCACTTCAGCTACAACCACTGGTACTATAAACTGTATCAAGGCTCCATGTACGACAGCAAATCCAGGACTACCTGGTGCAGATAGTATGGTTCGAGATGCACGTCCGATAGATGATACAAATCAAGGTGCACCAGAAGAAAAAAGCCAAGTAGAAATGTTGAGAGCACAAGCTCAAACCAAAATGGACGCTTTAAAAGCAGCCATTAAACTAGAAAGAAATGCTCTTACAAAAAGATTAAAAGAAGAAAGACTTCTAGGAAGAGAAAATGCACTAAAAAGATTCGATAAAGCAGTTGAAAGAGTAGAGCTTTATCAAGCTAGAGTCGATGTCCAAATAGGGAAAGTAGAAGCTCTTAATATAGACGTAACTCTAGCAAAGACAAACGCTGCAATAGCCGCAGAAAAACTCAACCAAGCTAAAACAAAGATAGTTGAAATTCACAACATGCTTACAGCAAGTGCAAATGAAATAACAGGTGTAACAAAAACAAACCTAAAAACAAAAACAAAAGAAACTGAAACTCTTATCAAAGACGCTTACCAAGCATTAAACGACGCAATTAAAACTCTTAAAGATTCAGTAAAAGCCAAGAGAGATACTGCTGTATCAGCAGGAGCAAATGCTTCAGTAAATACTACTACCACAACAAATCAATAAAAAATAATTATTAATAAAATAATAAAAAAATAAAACTATGGAACCAACAATGGAGAAAAAATCAAATGGAGCATTAATTGGATCAATCATCGTTATCCTTGTGCTCGTCTTAGGTGGAGTGTATGTTTGGATGTCAAAAACAAATGAACCAGCTACACAAGAAATACAAGAAAATAATACAAACAACCAAAATACCGTCGAAGGCGCTGCAGCTATCCAAGCTTACGATGAATTAAGTAACATAGAACAAGATTTAAACAACACAACAGTTGAAGATATCACTGTTGACGTAGAAACTGTAAATTAAAGATTAAAAAATACTTTAATTAAAACACCCCGACTTATATCGGGGTGTTTTAATTTTAAAAATACAAAATAGACAAAATGATAATAAAAAGATATATTAACAATACTTATTATAAATAAACACGCATGTTTTATATGGATATAAAAATAACAAAATTACCAAAAAGTGAAATTGAAATAGAAGGAGAAATAGAAACTACTGTCTTTGAATCATATTTCAAAAAAGCCCTTCAAAATCTAGGTGAGAACCTCGAGATAGACGGATTCAGAAAAGGAAAAGTTCCTGAAAACATCATGCTTTCTAAAATTCCAGAAATACGTATCTTAGAAGAAATGGCTGAACTCGCTCTTGGCGAACACTATCCAAAAATGATCGAGGAACATAAATTAGATGTAATAGACAGACCTGAGATAGCCATCACGAAGCTTGGCCGAAACAATCCTTTAGGATTTAAAATAAAAACTGCAACTATTCCTGAAGTTATTCTTCCTGACTACAAAAAAATAGCTAAAGAAATAAACGCAAGTATAACTCCAGAAGAAACAAACCCAACAGTAACAGATGAAGAGCTAGAGAATACAATAATTGATATCCAGAAATCTCGAGCTCCAAAAAAGCACATTGCTGAAGGAGTAGAAATGACTGAAGAAGAGAAAAACAAAGAACCAGAATTACCTGCACTCACTGACGAATTCGTTCAAGCAATGGGGCCTTTTGAAAATGTTGCAGACTTTAAAGAAAAGTTAAAAGAAAATCTTATTTTAGAAAAAGGTAATCTTGCTAGAGAAAAAAATAGACTGAAAATAGTAGAAAAAATAATAGATGAATCAAAAATAGAAGTACCTGAAGTACTTATAAATCTTGAGTTAAACAAGATTTTATACCGAATGGAGTCTGATATTACAAACATGGGACTTAAATTTGAAGACTATTTAAAACACTTAAACAAAACAATTGAGGATCTTAAAATAGAATTCAGAAATGACGCAGAAAAGAAAGCTAAACTCGGGCTAGTTTTACATAAAATTTCTCAAGTTGAAAATATCCTTGCAGACGAAGCTGAAGTAGAAAAAGAAGTAAACCACATCTTAGAACATTATAAAGATGCAGACCGAGAACGTGCGACTATCCATGCAGAAAATATCTTAACTAACGAAAAGATATTCAAGTTTCTAGAAATTCAATA
>JBBTSS010000033.1:0-18555 GCA_038064635.1 Patescibacteria group bacterium | reverse complement strand
CCACAAAACTTTCAAAATTCTCTATATCTTTTTGAGATCCTAGAATATGAATATTTTTTGGATCAAATAGTACTATTTCATTGATACCTTTATATGTAGCGACAACGCCGTCGTATGTACGCCTTATAAAATCATTGTGCTGATTTTTTACTTCTTGCAAAGTTTCATGCGAATTTACATATTTATTATGCGCAGGTAATTCCCTTCTTTGTTTTGCTTCAAAAGAATCAAAATAAATATTTTGTAAATTAACCACAACAGGCATGACTTTATTGCTAAGTCTAAATGACTTATGAGTATCCATATTGTCAGTAAAATAAAATCCATCTCCAAAACTTAAATTACCTTTTGACATATACGCAGGGTCAAATTCATTGAAATCTGTTTTTGTAGCATGAAATAAAATATTTGGGATTTTGGTTCCAGGGAAAACTGTTTTTAAATATTCCTCATACTTTTCTGGAGTTCCTTTGTCCCCAAGTTCTGGATAAAGCTCAAAAACTTTCAGAATATTATTTCGTTGGTTTTCTAAAGAAAGCTCTATGCGAGATTCTACTGTGGCCGTTAAAAATTTAGGTTGTTCCATATAATTATAATTTATTTATATCTAATTTTATCATAAAATTTAATTCTCTGGTGCTTACTAAAAAATAAAAAAAGGGGCAACGTGTATTGCAACGTTACCCCTAAAAATTTTTCAAATCAAATCAATTACTCACCTTCTTTGCCCATGAATTCTTTCATGTCAATGATATGCACTTCAAAACCCCCACCACCAAACGGAAACATCGAGCCCAGGATTTGGGAAAAATCGACCCCAGCGATAATTTTGTATCCAGGGTTAAGATAGACGGTAGTTTTCCCATTTACTAATCCAGGGATGCGAAGCTTCACCAAAGCCCAGAGAAGATTTTCAAAAAACTTCGCTTGACTGAACAAAGTGGAAACAAGTTCGCGTTCTGCCGGTTGCGCTTTTTCTTGAAAGACTTGAGCATAAAATTGCCAATCTTCTTTTAAGTCAGCTGAAGACACCTCTGCAACTTCGGCAATTAGTTCTTCGCGCTCTTTCATCTTCAAACGATAAAGCGTGTAAATTACCTGTTCAAGAGTTGAAAGTTCCCCAAATTCATCCTCTTTTATAAGAGGTTTACGAGGCACGTCAACTGAAACAGGAATGAGTTCGCCGTTGAAGTTTAGAACTTGGGCGAGCAGTGTGTCATCAAAGATACTTGTCATGGTAAAATGATTTAGTTTAAAAATAACAAAGAGCTTTTTGCCCTTCGTTTTATCCACGAAAAATCACAGACAAAACGAAGAGCATGTAAAGTAAAACTTCACAAAATATCTTCTATACTTATACCCCATATATACAAAAAAGTCAAAAATAGTTACGGTAGATAGAGCTTTAGACTCTATCTACCGTACGCTCAGAAGATTAAGACGAATAATTATTTGTAGCCACAAGTTATTCTTGGATAAATCCATCTATAAGTGTAAACTCAATATATGTCTAAAATTCTAACTCAAGTAATCCCACCAGTTTCGATTATTATCCCTACACTCAACGAAGAGAAATACTTACCAGCGCTCTTAAACTCGCTTAGAAATATAAATTCACCTCTTGAAATAATTGTAGTTGATGGAAATTCTACTGACGGCACAGTGCAGGTAGTAGCGGAGCATCAACCTCATTTTTATGGTGATTCATCCCTACGTATTATTGAAGCAAAAGAACGAGGAATTTCTCTCCAGCGCAATCTAGGAGCATATGAGGCGCAACACGATATATTTATATTTTGCGATGCTGACATGGTCGCTCCATCGCATCAGTCATTCAGTTTATATATTTCTAACTTTATCCATAAGAAAAGTGTAGTGGCGAGTCCTGTCTTGGTGCCGATTGAAAGAGGTATTCGCATCGCTCTCTTACACAAAGTGATGGCCGGAGCACAACGTCTTCTTTTATCTTTACGACGGCCTTATTTTGGCGGTGCAGGTTTAACTACTACCAAAGAAGTATTTTATGCTGTCGGAGGGTTCGATACAAACTTACTGCTTGGAGAGGATGTAGATTACTCACTTCGAGCATCTAAGCACGGACCATATCATCAGATAAATGTTAAATGGTCAGTATCAGCGCGTCGCTTCATCAAATATGGTTACCGATGGATACTTAAAGAGACACCAGAATTATTACGATTACTTTCTAAAGGTCGCATCAAGAATGCAAAAACTGTGTTTTATCCATTTGGCGAATATACAGAATAGTTTTTTAATATTTGATATAATTTCAAAATGGATCTAAAAATAACCCTAGGCATTATTGCAGCAATTCTCGCATTCATAAGTTCCTTTATTTACATAAAAGACATATTTCGTGGAAATACAAAACCTCACACTTATACTTGGCTCATATGGTCTATCGTTACGACAATTGCTTTCTTTGGACAATGGGTCTCAGGTGGAGGGCCTGGTTCATGGGCCACAGGAGTGTCTGCTCTGCTTACTACTTTTATTCTCATTCTTTCTTTACGAGGTGGCTATGGCACAAAAGATATTACAAATTTTGATAAAGTATGTTTAGTATTATCTTTAATATCTATCTTACCTTGGCTTTTAGCCAAAAGTGTCCTCTGGTCAGTACTCCTAGCTACCTTTATTGACCTCATCGCATTCTTTCCTACAATGAGAAAGACCTGGTACGCACCCCAGAGTGAATCCCTAGGGTCAATGTACGTAGATGCGGTAAAACATTCGCTTTCTATGTTTTCTATGAAAAGCTACTCATTAATAAACTTGATATACCCTGCTGCAGTTCTATTTACGAAGTTTGTAATAATTAGCGAAATAGAATTTTTAAGAAAATTCAAAAAGAATTAATAAACAAAGACAATCTTATTAATCCAAATAAAAACGCCCTTGCTGCATGAAACAGCAAGGGCGTTAACTCTTATCTCAAATTAATTAAGAATTCTGGAACTCTGTCCAAAACAAATTTAATGTTTTCGTCATTATTTTCATCTTCTTTTGAAACCTTATAAGAAATGGTTTTACCAATCCTAAGGCTGGGCTTTTTCCAGAAAGCAATTGTTCTTTTTTGTTTCCAAAAATTAACAAATACAAAAACTGAATCTTCGCCACAAAAGTTGAAATCCAACGTAACACTTTTGTTTAATTCTTTATCAAAAACCGATATGGCAGGAAAGACGTCACATTGATAAAATGTAATTCGTGACAACTCATCTTCCATACAGATTTCGACACTACTTAAATTGAGACCTTCTTGTGGCAACCAAAGACGTTCTTGTCTGGTTACCGATTTTAATGTGCTTTCTAAAACATTTACTGTGAGCCAACTCATAACGAAAAGATTTAAGTGAACGCAATAGCGCGTTTAAACCTTTCGTCGTAAAACCTGCCTCTTTCTCCCGAAAAGCAAGGGGCAGGTTTCTGAATACAATTTGTATTTTAATCTAAAAATATTATACTATAAATAGTAGTATACGTCAAGGTTAATTTATTTTACAAGTTTAATTATTTTCCTCCTTATCCTTCTTCGGTAAACCCCACATCCATGCTGGGGACTCACCTTTTTTATAACAAATACCAAGTAATAAGAAAGTAAGAATTGCTAAAGGCAAAAGAAAAGTAAAGTAAACTTCCCTATCTGGAGAGCTTTCGTCTACGGTCAAAGACAAAGCTAATACAAAAACAAGATAAACACCAATGACAGCCCAACCTTGCCATTTTACAGGAGTCCAGCCCCAGCCATAAAGCTTTCTCTTAAACCAATATCCTTTTGGGTTATCATTTACATATTCTTTGTATTCTTTGAGGTCCATATAAGTATATTACCACACAATAAAATTTAATATCATTTGCCTTTATTTAACGAAAACAGTAGGATACAAATAAACAAACCGAGCCTAGCGGACAAACTAAGCATCATGAACAATGAGACAGTTCTTTATAATGGTCCTATTCATATGGACGTACGACATTACTGCTTTTGGTCAACTGTCTCTAGCGCAGATTACCAAAAATTTTGAAACTGAAAACGACACCACTTTGCCACCATGTTTTCTTGAAAGGCTCACAGCCATCTACAAGTATGTAGGAAGTCCAAAGATCCGAATCGATGAAAAAGGTTCCAGGTTTTTTCCTGGGAAAATTTTCATCAAAGATTCTTCTGCTTTGTATTTTGTCGTCGAAGAGATGGCACACTCCTATCAATGGAAACAACCCGGCGGAAAATTTCGTATGTTTGTAGCAGTTACAGGTCTTTCCTTGAAAGCATTTTGGAGAGGGATTTTTTACAAAAAACCAAAGGACTCCTCCAGCCAGAGAGGTAGAATGTGGCAACACTATTCGAGTTTTGCTTACAAACCCATGAAGCACAAATTTTGGGCTTTTGAATACGAAGCTCATAGCGGGATAGCCCCAGACATGTGGGAATACTTACGCTCACCGTGTGACACAATTGAAAACAAATAAAAAGGCCTCGCTGTACACGTACAGCTAGGCCCATTTTTTTATATCTATAAAACAAAATTTAATAAACTAAATCCACAAAAATTATCTCCAAAGAAAACCACAACTGTCACAAAATTTTACTTTTATTGGCATAGTAATACCCTGAATTTTTACATAAATTTTTTGATCATCAAAAGATTCATGTGAACCATCAGAAGCTAAATAATTTGAATGATTTCTGTCCTCTATTGGAATTTTTTTATTATAAGCAAAAATAGCATTATCCAGTTTGATAGCGGAAGAATAATTTCTTGCAAAACCAGCCAAAGATGCAGGCTCAGATTTGGTAGATTTTGGAACTTTTTTTCGGTTTCGATTGTTCTTTTTCATTAGAAAAGTATTTTATTGTGAAAAACAATTTTTTCTTTAAAATACCCCATATCTACAAAAAAGTCAAAGAATGCGCTAAGCTTCCCTTACCTTCACCATCTATTATTTATACACTTTCTTTTTTATTTTAAAGTAGTATTTTTATAGTATGAACAAAGAGATAGAAAACGTACAGATCTTAATACTAGCTGCAGGTAAAAGCACCCGCATGAAATCCGACGAACCAAAGGCTTTAGCTATGCTACGTGGCAAACCTTTTTTGCAACATATTATAGATACACTAAAAACACTCAATTTAACCATCGAACCTGTCATCGTAATCGGTCATAAAAAAGAACGAGTATTGGAAGTATTAGGTAGTGGACACAAATACGCCACTCAGCACGAACAACTCGGCACAGGTCATGCAGTCGAAAGCGCCAAAGAAGTATTGCATCCTGAGTACAAAACCCTCCTAGTACTTTCTACGGACCAACCTCTAGTATCAAAAGAAACTATAATAAACTTACTTCATATACACGAAACAAAAAAGGCTACGGTTACTCTAGCTACGGTTGTATTGCCAGACTTTGAAGAATGGAGAATAGGAATGCTTCACTTCGGGAGAATAATAAGAGATGAAAATGGGAATGTTTCAAAAATAATTGAATTCAAAGACGCGACGGAAGAACAGAGAAACATAACGGAAGTAAATCCTGCACTCTATGTTTTTGACGCAGAATGGCTTTGGAAAAATATATCAAATATACAAAACCAAAATGTTCAAGGTGAATATTATTTAACTGACCTTATAAAAATGGCCTTTGATCAAGGTGAAAAAGTCGAAGCAGTACCAGTATCAAATATACATGAAGGACTTCAACCCAACACAAAAGAAGAACTTGAAACATTAGAAAAAATTACTGTATAATAAAGTCGTTCACTATTATCACCATTAAGAGCTTCGCTTAAAAGACGAAGTGAAAAAGATATGAATAATCCATTTGAAAACGCTATGGCACAACTCGACAAAGTCTCAAAACTAAGGGACTTTGGAGATGAATTTATAACTCGACTTCGTCAACCAGATCGAGATATCAGAATCTCAATTCCAGTAAAGATGGACGACGGATCTACAAAAATATTTGAAGGTTACAGAGTACAATACAGCAATGCAATGGGCCCTTATAAAGGAGGAATTCGTTTCCACCAAGACACTGAGATAAATGAAGTCAAAGCTCTCGCTTTTTGGATGGCTATCAAATGCGCAGTCGCTGGTATACCTATGGGAGGGGGAAAAGGTGGAGTCACAGTAAATCCAAAAGACTTATCTAAAGGTGAACTCGAAAGGCTTTCTCGTGGATGGGTTATGAGACTTTCTGATGTAATAGGTCCTAAAAAAGACGTACCTGCACCTGACGTAAATACTACTCCTGAGATCATGATGTGGATGGCAGATGAATTTGAGAAAATAACTGGAGACAAAACACATGCAGTCATCACTGGTAAGCCACTTGCAAATGGTGGATCTGAAGGTAGAGGCACAGCTACTGCCCAAGGAGGATTTTATGTTTTTGAAGCATTACGCAATGAGCTTGGTTTACCTGAAAAATGCAAAGTGGTAATCCAAGGATTTGGAAATGCTGGTATGCATGCAGCAAGTATTTGGAGTAAAGCCGGTCATACGATACTCGCAGTGTCAGACTCAAAAGGAGGAACTTGGAATGAAAATGGATTAAATGTAGAAGAACTTATAACTTATAAAAAAGAAAAAGATACTTTAGCAGGATTTCCAAATGGAACTGACGTAACAAATGGTGAACTATTGGAAGCATATTGCGACCTACTCATCCCTGCTGCCTTTGAAAATCAAATCACAGATACTAATGCTTCGAAAATAAAAGCAAAAGTAATACTTGAACTTGCAAATGGTCCTACTACTCCAGCAGCTGATGACATACTCGCCAGTATGGATATACACGTCATTCCTGATGTACTTGCAAACTCTGGTGGAGTGACCGTATCTACTTTTGAATGGGAACAAAACTTAAAAGGTGAACATTGGAGTGAAAAAGAAGTTTTTGATAAACTAGAACCTCTTTTAGCTGAAGCTTCAAAAGAAATATTAACTATTGCAAAAGAATCAAAAACAGATCTTCGACGTGGAGCATTCATACTTGCATTAGAAAGAATAAAAGCTAAGATGTCTATATAGACATCTTAGCTTTGCGGTTAACTGTCTTGGTAGGTAACGAAAGTAATTTCATTAAATATAAATACAATTAACCGTATATGCGCGGTTAGCTCATTTGGTAGAGCGACTCTTTGACGTAGAGTAGGCGATAGGTTCGATTCCTGTACCGCGCACAAAATAAAAAATAAATAAAGTTACACACATTTCTCATTTACTTTGTATTTGATAAATGATATTTTTATAACTGAAATAGTACCTTTTTCCTCACAATTTAATCATTTTCGG
The DNA here is from genome assembly GCA_038064635.1 of Patescibacteria group bacterium. Lineage (GTDB taxonomy): Bacteria > Patescibacteriota > Minisyncoccia > Phycocordibacterales > UBA9973 > UBA9973. The sequence continues at coordinate 11,234 of JBBTSS010000033.1, read as the reverse complement.
TTTATGAAAAGAGTATTCAAAATCTTTTCAAGATTACTCCCCTCCCAAGCCAAAACCAAACCAGATCCTGACCCTGCGCCTGCTCTAAAAAGGATCGTCAAAATCCCGGCCGGACCAGGCCAATGTCGTTGTCTCATTCGAGACGACGTAACCGAACCTGGTCGAACAAAGATCATTGACTTGGGTCTGATGGCTGTAAAAACCAAAAGAAAGAAGTAGAAACAAAATTAAAAACCGCCGTCACTTCTCACGAGAAGTGACGGATTTTTATTTACAAAAGACTTATTTTACATAAGATTTTATGATATATTAGATAGATGGAAATAAATGAAAAATTACTAAAACCATACAATGCGAAAGACACTGAAGAGCGTATTTACAAACTATGGGAAGACTCAGGATTTTTTAATCCTGATGTCTGTATAGAAAAAGGAATTGCAGAAAAAGACGCAAAACATTTCTCTATCGTCCTCCCTCCCCCAAACGTTACCGGTAGCTTACACACAGGTCATGCACTTATGATCGTAATCCAAGACATCATGGTCCGTCACGCGAGAATGCAAGGGCTTCGAACATTATGGCTCCCGGGTACAGACCACGCTGCGATAGCGACTCAATCCAAAGTAGAGAAAATCTTAGAAAAAGAAGGTATTCGAAAAAATGATTTAGGACGAGAAGAATTTCTAAAACGAGTTGAGAATTTTGCAAACGAATCTCATGATACTATCGTAAACCAAGCAAAAAAAATGGGTGCGTCTATGGACTGGTCCAGAGAGGCTTTTACTCTTGATGAAAAGAGAAATCTTGCTGTCAAAACAACATTTAAAAAAATGTACGACGATGGACTGATCTATCGTGGGTACCGTATCGTAAACTGGGACCCGAAAGGTCAAACTGTAATATCAGATGACGAAACAATTTCAGAAGAAAGAAAAAGCAAACTCTATACTTTTAAATACGGAAAAGACTTCCCTATTGCTATATCTACTACCCGTCCAGAAACCAAAGTTGGAGACGTGGCAGTTGCAGTACACCCCGAAGACGAACGATACACAGAATTCGTAGGCAAAGAATACAATGAAGTATTTTGTGGAGTTCCTATTCATATAAAAATAATAGCCGATGAACACGTAGAAAAAGACTTTGGTACAGGAGCGCTCGGCGTCACTCCTGCTCATAGTCAAATAGACTGGGAAATGTCTCAAAAACACAAGCTGAGAGTAATACCCGTTATCAATGAATACGCAAAAATGATCGTGGGCGATGAAAGAATTTTAAATAAAAAAACTACTGATGCACGAGCAACCGTAGTGGAGTGGCTACAAGCAGAAGGCTTAATGGAAAAAGAAGAAGACATAATGCAAAACGTACCTACGGCAGAACGCACAGGTGCTGTAATAGAACCGTTACCGAAACTCCAATGGTTTATCGATGTAAATAAAAAAATAAAAGACAGAGGTGACAAATCTCTAAAAGAACTAATGCTCGAACCAGTACGTGAAGGAAAGATAAGTATCATACCTGATAGATTTGAAAAAGTTTATTATAACTGGATTGAAAACCTTCGAGACTGGTGTATCTCTCGCCAGATTTGGTACGGACATAGGATACCTGTATGGTACCGTTCGACTCCGCTCACGGCAGGTAAGGAAGAAATTTATGTAGGCATAGAAGCACCTGATGGTGATGGATGGATTCAAGATGAAGATACGCTCGATACTTGGTTCTCCTCTGGCCTTTGGACTTTCTCTACTCTCGGTTGGCCAGAACAAACAAAAGATTTAAAAGACTACCACCCTACCACAGTACTTGAGACCGGTCATGATATTTTATTTTTCTGGATTGCTCGTATGATACTCATGTCTCAATATCTCATAGGAGAAATACCATTTGAAAATGTATATCTTCACGGCATGGTTCGGACTGCTGATGGTAAAAAGATGTCTAAGTCTCTCGGCGAAAAAGCTATTGACCCACTCGACATAATAGGAAAATATGGAAATGACGCACTTCGTATGGCTATGATCATCGGTAATACTCCAGGTAATGATTTGAAACTAGATGAAAACGACATTCGTGGCTATGCAAAATTTGCAAACAAAATATGGAATGCTTCTAGATTTGTATTAGAACAAACTAAAGATTTAGATTTAAATAATATTCCTTCTTTTGACGAAGAAGATCTAAAAGATCATGAAGCTTTAAATTTACTCCTTGAAGAAATATCTAAAGAAATGGGTGAATACAGATTCTCAATAGTAGCAGAGAAACTTTACCATTATTTCTGGCATACTTTTGCAGACATAATAATAGAAAGATCAAAGAAAAAAATATTGGAAAATAACAATGCTGATTCAGCAAAAGCATTACTCTATACTCAACTAATTACACTTCTAAAAGCGATGCACCCTTTTGTTCCTTTTATTACAGAAGAAATATGGTCAATACTACCAAATAAAAATAACTTATTAATGGTTGAGAAGTGGCCAACAAAACAATAAATGACTCAAGACCCTAAAATTTTAGGCTTAGCACTCTTAGGGGGAATTATTCCTTCTCTTTTGTGGCTTTGGTTTTGGCTCAAAGAAGACAAAAAAGCAAAAGAACCCAAAGGACTTTTGACTGTTATATTTATTTTAGGAATGGTATCCGTCGTGCTTGTTATACCTATTCAAAAATTTATTCAAAATAATAACTTTGAACATCAAACAGAACTTGCTTTATGGGCAGGTGTCGAAGAAATAGTAAAATATCTAGTAGTGCTCATAATTTTATATAAAACAAATTACGCTGACGAGCCAATAGACTGGCCTATATACATGATGACAGCCGCATTAGGATTTGCTGCATTTGAAAATACTTTATTTTTAATAAAACCATTATCATTGGGTGATACCACAGTAGGACTTTTAACAGGACAACTCAGATTTTTAGGATCTACATTACTTCATGCAGTATCAAGTGGTATCGTGGGAATATTTTTAGGACTTTCTTTATATTTTGGAAATTTTATAAAAAAAATATACTTAATTATAGGTTTGGTTTTTGCAATTACCTTGCATACTGTCTTTAATTTTTTTATAATGAAGTATGAAGGAACGGGTTTCATAAAAGTTTTTGCTTTTTTATGGGTCGTGACTGTTATTATAATGCTACTCTTTGAGAAACTAAGAAGAATGAGTAGCCAACATTAATATTTTTAAAATTATATGGAAAATAAAAAAAGAAGTTTTTTTGAAAGAATCACAGGTAGTATGCGAGCAGACGACGACACAGAAGTCGAAAACAAAGTACCAGTGAACAGTAATGACAAAAAAGGTACTAATGCTTGGATGGAAGAAGAAAACGACGAAGCAGAACTTACTGTCGATGTATTTCAAACCTCAAGCGACATAATGCTTCAAACTATGGTAGCTGGAGTAAAACCAGAAGACTTAGACCTGACTATCGGCCGAGATATGATTACCATCAAAGGTAAGAGAGAAAATGAACAAAACATTCCCCAAGAGAATTATTTTACAAAAGAATTATATTGGGGTAAATTCTCACGGACTATTCTCCTTCCTCAAGAAGTAGAACCTGATCAATCCGAAGCGACCGAACACCACGGACTTCTAACTATACGACTACAAAAAGTAGACAAAGAAAAGAAAGCGAGTGTTAAAGTAAAATCTATATAAAATAAAAAAACCCTGGATTATTCATCCAGGGAGAAAGTAGGTACCACTTTCCAAGGTTTTTGCTATCTTAGTTGAGCTGCAGGGAACCATTTATACCAGAGGTTGGCTAAGCAAAGCCAACGAACAACAACTCTTTCGTTGGTAACTGGATATAGATATGGGACCTTTAAATTTCCTAATTTATCCTCTACTACTGAACCCCAAAGAAACAGATCTTGAGGACCGTAAAGTTTATCATAAACCTTTATCCCCTTTTTTCTGATAGCATATCCATCTTGAAGATTTAAACACGAGCTCAATTCATTCGTGTTTATCAAGTGATTATAAAGAAGTGTGCCATACAGACTAGCACCATTTCGCTGGGTCACATGACGGTAAAGCACCACTTTTTGAAGATCATACTGACCGGGGCCCGCCAACTCTAGTTCAGGGTTCATAATTTTTTTTACCCATTTCGGATAAGTTGGTTTGATGTTTCGATTGACTCGAATGATAACTGGTTGCATAATAAAGCATTTAAAAGGTACACGTATGAAGCAAAAATACCACACTTTAACTAAAATGTAAAGGTGTGATCATAATTTATTTAGAGAAAACTTTATGGTGCCGAGGACCAGATTTGAACTGGTGACATCTCCCTCTTCAGGGGAGCGCTCTACCAACTGAGCTACCTCGGCGAACTAAACTTTGAGGTAATGTTTTGTTTATACCATAACTTGCGTTATCAACCAAAACAGCTACCTCGGCATACTAAACAATACACACAACAACAAACTTAAATTTATTTTTTGAACTTATTTAAAAACTCTTGAAATGCGCTAGAATTTGTTTCTACTTTTTGTTCAAAAGTAGCGATAGAATTATAAGCATTTATGACTTTATCAAAATAAGGTTCTAAATAAACAAAAGCTCCGTAAGACAAACCTATTATCAACAGCAACTTAAAAATAGAAAATAGAGCTGCACGTTTTTGTACACCTCGTACTTTGTGAAGCATGTCATTGTTCTCTTTAGCTATTTCAAAGGTTGCCTGTAAAAGCTTTTTGGATTCTGGGTCCATTTCTCTATATTATCATAAAAACATAAAAAGACAATTCTCAAATTGTCTAAATACACGTGTTTGTGTCCTCGCCGGGAGTCGAACCTGGATCAGCTCGTTAGGAGTGAGCCGTTCTATCCATTGAACTACGAGGACATAATCATATACTTAACTTAATCAAATTTATCATACTTATAATCAATTTGAAATACCTATCTCCTTTTTTAACTCTTAACCTACACATACCATAAGGAAGTTTTCCTTTCTTCTTACCTTCTAATAAATTTATATTCTTAAAACAAGTACTAGGTAAATCTATTGCCTTTGACCAAAATTTTATAGCTTCATGTTTATTTATGTCACTATAAATTCGTATAGTTGCCTTCATGTCTGAATCTTTGATTCCCATATCCCTAAAACCTGAAACAAAAACCCTCAACATGCTTGGATCACTATTTATCACATTTAATTCTTTTTTTGTACCTTCGCCCCAATAAAGTGAAGCGATTATAATCATTTTTTCTCGTGAAGAGATACTACCGATTAACTTTTTTGCTTTTATCTTTGCGTTATTCCAATTAATCTGAGAGCGTGTCTTACTTCCACCTTGTTTTTGAATTAAAACTTTTCTATATTTCGGTAAAATTTTTACTTCTTGAATATATTTAGAAATAATAGACTTACTTTTATGTACTTTATTAGCAATTTCAACAATACTATGACCATAAGATCTTAACTTTTTAATCTTTTGAATAGTTTCTTTTGAAGTTTGAACACCTCTCATATATAAAAATACTAACATAGAACCTAAAAAGAATCCATAGAATGGATTCTTTTTCGATCTTTCTAAACTTAGCCAGAATATTACAACCCAAGAAGTTCTACTATCTTTGGCTTATTAAAGCCCACAATAACACTTTCCCCAATTACAATAACAGGTACTCCCATCTGACCTGATTTCTCTACCATCTCCTTTCTCTTCTCTACATCTGTTCCTACATTAAAGTCGGTAAAAGGAACATTCTTTTCTGCAAAGAAATCTTTTGCCATGTGACAAAAGTGACAAGTATCAGTTGAATATATGGTTACATTTTGCATAATATTATTTTGATTAATTTCTAATTAATTACATTATACCATGTGCGTCAAGCCTTACAAATCGTTAATTATTACGTCTCCCAAATTAGCTTCAGCTTCTTTTATCCCTCTTTCCATCATCATGACGGCTTCCACTGGATACTTACCCTTTGCAGTCTCCTCAGAGAGCATCAGAGCGTCTGTACTGTTCATAACGGCATAAATGATATCAGTCATCTCAGCACGAGTAGGAACAGGGTTTTCGGTCATAGAAAGCAATACCTGAGTAGCCACAATAACTGGCTTTCCTGCTTTTTTTGCTTTATCAATAATATCTTTCTCAATGAAAGGGATCTTCTCAAGAGGAATTTCATTACCCAAGTCCCCTCTAGCAATCATAACAGCATCAGCTACGCCTATTATCTCATCTAGATTTTCCAAAGCTGCTTTTCTTTCTATTTTTGCAATTATAGGTATAACTTTACCCAGCTTTTGCATCTCACTTCTGAGCAAAGAAACATCACTCGCTTTACCTACATAAGAAAGAGCTACATAGTCTACTTCCTCTCCAATTCCAAAAGCTAAATCTTCCAAATCTTTCTTAGTAAGCACTTCCAAAGATCCTTTGTCGAATTCATGACCTTCTTGATTTTGTAATCTTGGTCCAGACAAATCTTGAATAATGGGCACTCGTATATTTAAGTCAGTAGCTATTTCTCGTATATTTTTTATACATTCTCCGTGCTCTTGGTGAGTACCATGAGAGAAGTTCAATCGAGCCACATCCATACCATGTTCTATCAATTTCTTTAATATTTCTTTATCTTTTGAAGCTGGACCGATAGTCGCAACTATGTGTGTTTTTGAATTCATATTATATTTCTTTTTTTATTTGTATTAAACGTTGATACTTTACCATTCGTTCTGATTTTCTAGGTGAGCCAGATTTCAAACCAAATGCGCCTACGGCATAAACTAAATCAGCAATAAAATCATCATCCGTTTCCCCACTTCGATGACTGATTATCAACTTCACATCATTTTGTATAGCCAAAACAATAGTATCTAAAGTTTCTGATATAGTGCCTATTTGATTTGGTTTTATTATCATACCGTTTACACTCTTTTGTTGTATTGCTTTCTCTAACAAAGCTTTGTTTGTAACAGTTAGATCGTCTCCTGCTACAATCAACTCTTTATGTTTATTTCTTAAAAGTGCGAAACTTTCAAAATCTTCTTCATTAAAAGGATCCTCTATCGAGAATAATTTAAATTCTTGAATTAAAGAATTATATAAATTCATAAGATCTTCTTTCGAAAGACTTTTTCCATTTATGGTATATACACCCTCTTTATAAAACGAAGAGGCTGCCACATCTAAAGAAATACGAACTTTTTCCTCAAGATCATTTTCAATAATTGCCTCTCTCAAATATAAAAGTGGTGTTCGTACATCGGTAACCTTTGGTGCAAAACCCCCTTCATCTCCAAGCACAATTGATTCTTCTCCTAACTCTCTTAAGATTATATTTTGTAAAGAGTTTTGAATCTTAAGACTTATGTCTACTGCCTCTTTTATGTCATCTGTGAAGGTCACAATATGATACTCTTGAAAAGCTAAATTATTCTTTGCGTGTTTCCCTCCATTTATAAGGTTTATAAATAAATGAGTAATTTTTGAGTTTTGGCTCAACTCGGTAAGTCTGCTTAAATATTGATACAAAGGTATTTTTAAAATCTTTGCCCCTAATTTTACACAAGCAATACTAATACCTATCAGAGAATTTCCTCCAAGAGAATCCTTATTCGTCGTACCATCAAGCTCAATCATTTTTTGATCAATACCCTTCTGATCTAAGATACTCATACCAACTAAAGCTTCACTTAAAATAGTATTAATTTTACCAATAGCGTGATTTACTCCTTTGCCATCTACGTCTCGCAGTTCATGCGCTTCATGGATGCCCGTACTTGCACCACTTGGTACAGAGAAAGAAGCAGACATATCTCCAGAATATACAGAAACCTTTAAAGTAGGATTACCTCGTGAATCAAATATTTCTTCTGCTTCTATTTTATCTATTTTATTTTCCATGTCTTTTAAGTAAAATCATAAGATCAGAGACATTTGCTCCAGTTGGACCAGTGTTTATCATATCTTCAGTTTTTTCAAAAAAATTATAAGCATCGTAATTTTCTAAATATTCATCTATATCCAAATTTCTTTCTTTGATCTTTGCTAGAGTATACTCATCTACCACTACCCCTGCTTTATCACTATTATCCATCCCATCACTAGCCAGTGGTATAAACACAGCTCCATGATCCACGAGACCGAGCTTTACAGCACGTAGACCCATATATAGATTTCTACCACCACTTCCTCCTTTTTTCTTTATTTCAAGAGCAGGGTCACCGGCCGCTAAAATAAAGCAATCCTTACCACCAGTATCCGTAGAAAATATTTTATTTAGAGATACATCTACTTCATCGTATAATTCAGTTGAAACTATCTTTGTATGAAAGCCTAGTTCTTGAGCCTTTTTAAGCATAGCAGAGACAGCAATATCATTCGAAACTAAAACAAAATTATGTACTTTTTCAAAATATTTATCTTCTTTCGGTGTTTCATTTAATTCAAATTCCCCCAAGTTATGACTTTGAATTATATGAGTAGCATCTATTACTGTGCTTTTATCTTTATAAGTAGGACCAGAAGCAACATCTTCAAAATGGTTACCTGGTACATCAGAAAAAATAAGCCCAACAACAGTTGCAGGATAAGCAATTTTTGCAAGTCCTCCACCTTTTAATAATGAGATGTGTTTTCTAACAGTATTTAATTCAATAGTAGTTTTACCTGATTTTAAAAAAGAATCATACAAAATTCTTCCTTGTTCACATTCACTTTCTGGATAACACAAGAGAGCTGAGCCACCTCCAGAAATGATAGCAATTATCAAATCATCTTCAGTAGCATTGTCACAGATTTGAAATATTTTTTCACTGGCAACAGAGTTTTCTTCTGAAGGTCGCGGATGAGTACCTGCAAAAGTTTCTATGTAAGAGCATTCTATTTTATGTAAACCGATCACGACACCTTCGTGAATTCTGGAACCTAAAATTTTTTCTAATGCTACTGCTGCTTGGCAAGACGCTTTACCAAAACCTACAACTTTTATTCTTTTAAATGCTTTCAAGTCAAACTTTTCTTCAAACACAGACAATATATCTCCGTCTAGTTTTATCGCTCGAGAGACAACATTGTCGGTGGATATACCAGCAAGACCAGCTTCTGCCACAGATAAAGCAAGTTTTCTATTTTTCACTTCTTCAAAAGAAGGGACAAGAGTATCTAAGTTTTTTATCCATCGATCTTGCATTTTATTTTAAGATATTATTTGGTGTACCATTCATAAATCCTTTTATGTTTTCAACGGTAGTTTTTATGATTTCCTCTACTGCTTCTTTTGAATAGAAAGCTATATGTGGAGTTACTATTACGTTTTTCATATTTATCAAAACTCTATCTTCTAAAAGAGTCTTATAGTCTGTAACTTTATCTCTTTTATCTGGATCAGAAATGATTTCCATTTCTTCTTTTAATTCTCTTTCACCTTCTAATACATCAAGTCCCGCACCAGCTACTATGCCTTCGTTTAATGCCCAGACTAATGCATCTGTATCTACAAGCTCACCTCGAGCAGTGTTGATAAGATACATACCTTTTTTAAAGGTAGCTATGTTTTCTTTATTTATTAAATGATGATTTTCTTTTGTATAAGGAGCATGAAGAGATATAACGTCTGATTGAGTAAATATCTCAGAAAGGGTTTTATACTCAAATGAATTTTCTGTTGCAAAGTTCATATCCGGATACAAATCATAAGCAATGACTTTCATGCCAAAACCTTTTGCCATTTTTATAAAATTCTTGCCTATTTTACCAGTACCGATAACTCCGACGACTTTATCCCTCAAATCAAAACCTCGAAATGTGTAGATAGAAAAATCAGCATTTTCTTTTAGTTCTTGATTTGCTAAATGTATTTTTCTTGAAAGATTCAAAAGTAAAGCAAAAGCAAATTCAGCAACAGTACATGAACCATAAGCTGGAACATTTGAAACTTGTATGCCTTTTGAATGTGCATAAGGTAAATCTATGTGGTCAAACCCTGTTGAGCGAGTCGTAATGTATTTCAAAGTAGGGATTTTATCAATGATGGTTTGACTTATCATAGAATTAATAAAAGTAGAAACAACCTCTGCTCCTTCTGCTAAACCGACGTTTTCTTCTGTTAATTTATCTTGATAAAAAGAAACTTCATGGTCTGGAAAATATTGTTTTAAAACCTCTTGTTCTGTTTGTGGTACTTCAAAAAATACGATTTTCATAATTAAATTATAACATATTAATACTAATAATTATTTAAATAAATTCCTCCAAAAAGACCTAAAACTCTTATTATCTGCTCCTTCTTGGAGTTTTAAGTCTTCTTCTTTTTTATTTACAACTACGATCATTTCCTCTCCTTCTTTTGCTAAACCAAATTTTTCTCTTATCAATTCTTCTTTACCTTTCTCCGTATTAAGACTACTTATCTCCGAATTTAGTTGTTCTTTTTTGAGTTCAAGTTCTACCACTTTCTCTTCAGCTACTTTTTGTGTTTTTTTTGCTTCTACCATCTTACCTATAAATAAAATTATATTAACAGCAAAAAATAATAAAATGAGAGTAAGGAAAACCAAAGATGGCCATGACTCTAGGAGTTTTCGAAAATCACTCTTTTTATCTTGATAACTATTCATATTATGATAGTATAACACTATATGTTTTTCAATAAAAAACACCAAAAGAAGATACAGCTTATCTGGGCAATAATTTCAGGACTTATCATCATAAGTATGATACTTCTATATTCCCCTATTTTCTTTACAAAATAAGGATTTTTTAGTTATCTCCAGATCTCATCATCTTAAGAAAAACATCTTGAGGTATGTTTACTGTTCCTCTTTCTTTCATCTTTTTCTTTCCTTTTTTCTGCTTTTCCCATAGTTTTTTCTTTCGAGTAATATCCCCACCATACAAGTAACCCGTAACATCTTTTCTGTATGCAGCGACTGTTCTAGAAGAAATAATTCTACCTAACGCTTTACCTTGAATTTTCATTACGAAAAGCTGTCTTGGTAAAATAGTATGCAGTTTTTCAACAGTTTTTTCTGCTTCTTCTTCGGCTTTTTTTCTAGAAATTACTCTTGAAAAAGCTGGAACAACTTCATCTGCAACCAATATATCTAACCTAGTAACATTTGCAGAACGTAATTCTCCTAATTCATAAGAGATAGAACCATAGCCAGAAGACACACTTTTTAATTCATCAAAGAAATTACGCATTAATTCTCGAAGAGGCATCTTAAGTGATAATTGAGAACGGTTA
>JBBTSS010000032.1:0-26123 GCA_038064635.1 Patescibacteria group bacterium | reverse complement strand
AACAATGCACATTCTCTTGTAATGAGATATTTAAAAGCAGACGGTGAGACCATCGCTACTTTTATTGGTTCATTGCCAAAAGAAGTGTTGGGAGGGGATACAGTTGGAGGAAATCAAATAACGGGTTCTTTTTTACCTGAAAACATAACAGATATTTCTGTATCACCTAACACACAAAATTTATTTTACTTGTTTAACGTAAGAAATGGAGTCGCTGGTATTGTCTCAAGTACATTAGGTGAAAACAAAGTTCAGGTTTTTGATTCTGCTTTTACAGAATGGTTGTCTGGTTGGCCAAATGAAAAAATGATAACCTTAACAACAAAACCATCTGCTCTTGTACCTGGATATATGTATGTAGTTGACCCAGAAAAAAAAGACTTTACTAAACTTATAAGCAATATAAATGGCTTAACCACCCTTACAAGCTTTGATGGTAAATATGTTTTATATAGCAACAATCTTCTTTCTTTAAATATATTAGACCTAGAAGGGAATGACACCATTAGATTGAGAGTTAGAACTTTGCCCGAGAAATGTGTTTGGGCAAAAAATAGTTATTCTTTATATTGTGCAGTACCAAAATCAATAGCTCAGTCTTCTTATCCAGACTCATGGTATCAAGGAGAAATTTCTTTTACAGATGATATTTGGAAAATAGATACCATAACAGGAAATGGTACTAAAATTCTAATCCCTGAGACTTTTGAAGAAGCATTAAGTGGTATAGATGGTATAAAATTAGCAATAGATGATGGAGAAAATTACTTATTCTTTGTAAACAAAAAAGACAATATGCTTTGGGAGCTTGAGTTGAAGTAATAAAAAGAAAAAACCTTACATAATGTAAGGTTTTTTCTTTTTACAGACTACCAGTATATTTTATAACCACTCTTCTGTTTAAACCTGTTCCTTGTGATTCCGTGGCCAAATCAGTAGCCTCTCCTAGAAGCTCGTGCACAATACGCCTATCAAAAGCAGACATTGGCTCAACTTCTACACTAGATTTGAAGTACCTAGCCCTTTCTGCCATCATGTGAACAACTGCTTTTATGTTATCAATTCTTTTTTTATGAAAACCGTTGATATCTATCAAAAAAGATTTTCCTGTTTCATTACTCTCAAATTCTTCAGAACCTTTTGGTTCTGTCATTCTTTTTACAAGGTGATTTAAAGCATGAAGTGCTTCACCGTCACGAGACAAGAAAAGATGTGGTTCTTTTACGTCTATTGATATTACTGTTATTTTTGAATTTTCACCAAAAACACTATCGTCCACAACACAATCATTTAAAGTAATGTTTGTTTTTTCTAATAACTCTTTTATTAAATTTTGTATTTCTTTATTTTTCATAAACAAAATAAGTTTATTTTATTTCTTTAGCTTCTACGGTTGTTGTTTTTATGTCTTTCTTTTCTGTATTTATTTTTGATTTTTTATTTAAGTAAACTTGTTGGCCGATAGCAAAAACGTTGCTTGTTACCCAATACAAAGCAATAGCACCTGAAACACTGTATGCAATAAAAGCTATTAAGAAAGGGAATACGTATTTCATTTGTATTTGCATACTCTTTGCGAAGCTTTCTTGGAAAGAACCAGGCTCACCACCAGGACTTACTGGTTTAGGCATTAATGCTGCTTGGAAGTATTGAGACACACCAGCTAAAAGTGCTAAAATCAAACTTTTTTGAGTTAAATCTAACAATCCCAAAAAGTGCATATTCATCTGTTCTGGAACTTTTACAAAAGAATACAAAACATCACTGTTTGCAAAATCTATTCCTTTGTAGAATGCATAGTATAAAGCAAATATAATTGGTATTTGAATAAGAATAAGTAGGCAACCAGAAAAAGGATTTGTGTTGTGTTTTTTGTATAATTCAAAAGTAAGTCTTGCTTGTTCTTCTTTGTTGGCACCACTTGTTTTAATCTTATTTAACTCTGGGGTGAGTAGGTTCATTTTTGCCTGACTTTCAATAGATTTCTTTGAAAGAGGGTAGAGGAGTATTTTTACTAATATAGTAAGTAAAATAACAGCCAAACCAACGTCTCCGCCGGGCATAATGTTTATAAAAAAGGCAAGCAAGTTAACAAAAGGTTCGTATAAAAGTGTGTCCCATATATTAGTTAGCATTTTCTTATTCTATACGAAAACACTGTAAATTCCAAATAATTTTAAAATTTATTAAGGAACCGGATCCATGTGTTTTTTTTGCCGTGGATGACAACGGGTAATCCTAAAAAAAGTAAGATAAAACCCTTTAAATATTCCATATTTTTCAATTGCTTGTTTACTATAATCTGAACAAGTGGGGTAGAAAACACAAACTGGTTTTCTGACCAATCCGATCTTTTTAATAAAACCATGGTCTGGGGAAATGGTCTTTTGATATAGATTTATTAAATAAATAAAGGGTTTTTTAAACATCTTATATTAATTTTGCTTTTTGTAGTATGGCTTTTAGCTCTTTTTCCATATTTTCTATAGGGTTGTGTGTTTTTTTCTTATTACCCCCAAAAACTTCAAGGCTTTTTTTATTAAAAATAAAAGTTCCTAAAAACCCCCCTGGAAGCATATTTATGTATTTTTTACACAAAAAATAACCCCTTCTTCTTAGTAGATTACGTTTTACAGCCCTTTTTGCTGTTGTTTTTGGGGTAATAAACGCTATTTTGGGCTTATTTTGTTCATTTTTTATTAAATATCGAAGTGTTATATAGGAAGAAGCAAAAAAAGCACTCTTTTTAAAGATTTGCTCTATTTCTGCTTTATTTAATCTATTTTTTTTAGAAAGCATTAATAACCAAAGAATTTAGACAGAAAGTTTTGCTCGTCCTTTTCTTCTTCTTTTGATCAAAACTCTTGCCCCGTTTTTTGTACTAGATCTAACCAAGAAACCGTGGGCTTTGGCTCGTTTTCTTTTTTTAGGTTGATATGTTTGTGACATAATACCGAGTATACCCTAACACTATCCGTAAGTCAAAACCATTTTTATAAGGGTTAAATAAATTATCAACAGCTTATCAACATAGTTACCAAGTAACTTTAGCCTGTTAGTAAAAAAGAATAGTATAATCTTCACATGGATATCAAAGAACTTTGGAAAAATTGTCTACTAGAAATAGAGTCTGGCGTTTCAAAAGCAAATTTTAGTACTTGGTTTAAAAATACATCTATTATAAAAGAAGATATGGGTATCATCTATGTTGGTGTACCTAATGAATTCGTAAGAGATTGGTTGAAAAATAAATATCACAAACTAATAACCAAAACTATCGCTGACTCTTATGAAAACATGCGCGCAGTAGAATATGTCATTACCAAAATAGAAAACCTAAAACAAGAAGTTATTCAAACCAACACAACCGGGGAGGTGTATGTAAACAAAGAATTACCCTTGAAGGACCTTTATATAAACCCTGACGACAACCTAAATCCTAGATATAGATTTGACTCTTTTATTGTTGGTGGCTTCAATGAGTTAGCTTATGCTGCCGCTCAAGCTATAATCGAGTCTCCTGGAACAAAATACAACCCATTTTTTGTATACGGAAATACTGGATTAGGAAAAACACACCTCTTACAAGCGGTAGGAAACGGAATAAAAGAAAAATACTCCAGTAAAAAAGTTCATTATATTACGTTGGAGCGTTTTGCTACTGATTTTATAAACTCTCTACAAGGAAACAGGGCTAATTCTTTTAAAGAAAAATACAGAAAATATGATTTATTAATCATAGATGATATTCAATTTATTGGTAAAATGGAGAAAATACAAGAAGAACTCTTCCACACCTTTAATACTTTCTACGAAAATAATAAACAAATAATTTTTTCTTCAGATAAGCACCCAAACTATATCCCAGAACTCGCAGATCGCTTAAAATCACGCTTTGCTGCTGGAATGATAGTAGATGTCTCTGAGCCTGAATACGAGTCTAGGATGGCAATCCTAAAGGTAAAAATAAAAGAGCATGGAATAGATTTAAATGATGAGATTGTAGAATACATAGCTTCCTCAATAAGAGGAAACATAAGAGAATTAGAGGGTAGTTTAAACACTATTGTTTGCCAGTATAAACTAAAAAACAAACCACTTTCTTTATTAGATGTTAAAAACATACTAAAAAATAACATAAAACCCAAAAAATCTGTGGCAATAAAAGATGTTGTGAAGGTTGTTAGTGACCATTATAGTATAGACGAAGCTTCTATTTACGAAAAAACACGAAGAAAGGAAATTGTTCGAGCGCGACAAGTTGTAATGTATATCCTTCGAGAGGATTTTAATGTATCTTATCCTCTTATAGGCCAAAAACTTGGAGGAAAAGACCACACAACAGTAATTCATTCTTATTTAAAAATAAAAGAAGATATAAAAAATGATCCTCAGTTATCTCAAGAATTAGAGCAGATAAGAATTATGTTTAAATAGTTGTGGATAACACGGTGGTTAACATCACATTAGTTGTTGGTAAGTTATAAAAGTATTGTTGATAGTTTGGTGATAAATAAGGTTAAAAACAGACAATAAGTATGGAGTAGTGGATAAGTATAAAGTTATAAAGGTTTTAAAAAATTAAAAATAATTAAAAAACCACTATAATTTAAAGCTAAAAAACACTTATTAACATATCCACAGGACTAATAGTATTAATAATTTAAATATATAAATAATACACATGAAACTAGAATGCGAATTGGAAAAAATTAAAAACGCCATTTCTCAAACAGAAAGGATAACTGGTAAAAACTTAACTTTACCTGTTCTTAGTTCTATTTTATTTGTAGCAAGTGGTAAAACCTTAAAACTAAAATCTATGAATTTAAGTTTAGGTATTGAAGTTGAAATACCAGCCAAGATTGAAAAAGAAGGTATTGTAGCTATTTCAGGATCTGTTATTGCTAATGTTTTTTCTAATATTTTTCAAAATGAAAATGTTGTGATGGAAGAAGAGAACGGAAACTTAATAATTAAAACAAAAAAGAATAAAATAAAATTAAAAGGACAATCTTATGAAGATTTTCCAACTATACCTGTGGTTTCAGGGGATAGTTTTGAAATCAACTCTAAAAACCTAACAGACGGCATTAAATCTGTTTATTATAGTTCTTCTGTTACTGATATTAAACCAGAAATTTCCAGTGTTTATATGTATTCAAAAGAAGATAATTTGTTTTTTGTATCAACAGATTCTTTTAGGCTTGCTGAAAAAAGAATAAAAACCAAAAACACTTTAGATGTAAGTGGTATTTTGATACCTTTTAAAAATATTGGTGAAATACTTAGAATTTTTAGCGAACTAGATACTGTAATAAAAATTTGTTTTAACAAAAACCAAATATCTTTTTCTTGTCAAAACATATACCTAACTTCTCGTATTATAGACGGTGTATTTCCTGACTATACTCAAATAATTCCAAAAAGTTTTAAAACAGAAGTTGTTGTTCTGAAACAAGACTTATTAAATGCCTTAAAAATATCAAACATTTTTTCTGACAAATTTAATCAATTAAATTTGTCTATAAACGTAAAAGACAAGAAATTTGAACTTTCTTCTGAGAATAATGATATCGGAGAAAATAAAACATACTTAGACGGAGCTTTGAGTGGAGAAGATGTTATTCTTGGTTTTAACTATAAATATTTTCTAGATTGTTTTTCTTCTATTAATACAGATAGTATTTCTATTAAATTAAACGACTCAAATAAACCAATAGTTATAAACCCTGTTTCAGATACTTCTTTTACTTATTTAATAATGCCAATGAATAGATAATGATTGAAATAAAAGACCGACTTCTTGGTTTTGAAGACCTTATTTTAAAAGGAGAGTTTAAAAAAGAAGCTTTACTTGGAGTGTTGTCTAAGTATGTAAAAAAAGATTTAAAAAAAAGTGATATAAAAATAGAAAATAACACTATTTTTTTAAACATAAAACCAATATTTAAAAACGAACTCTTTTTAAATAAAGAGAAAATTCAAAAAGAAATATCCCTTGTTTTAGGAAATAAAGTACCAAAAAACATAAGATAGATTTCTATCTATTTACTTTGAAAACAGAAATAGTTTCATTGCTGTTGTAAGCAACATCGTAAGAGATTATTTTTATCTCATTTTCGTTTTTTATATTATCTAAATTGTTTGGTGTGAAAGAGTATATAAATGGTGGGTTGATTGTATCAATAAAAATACCATTTATAAACAAGTCAACTTTTTTTAAAGGGAACATGCCAACACTGTTTAAGTTGATATTTATTTTTTGGTTTATATCATAAACAGTGTCTGTGTTTGGTTCAGTTATGTATACAATAGGTTTTGATTGTTCCCCGTGTACATCATCTGTGTTTTGAGGCATGTCTGCCCAAGTAGTTACTCCGTATTTGTGTGCATTTTGTGACCACCAGTTTTGTATAGGTATTTCCCAGTGATTAAACTGCGAATCACCTTCTGGGTTTGTTGGAGCTGGGCCAGTTATATTATTTTTATTTATAAAATAAAGTATTGTATGAACGTTTGTTATTGTTTTTTCTTGCAGTGTTTCTTTTGGTGTGTTTGCTGTTGCTAATTTACCTGATATTTTATCAATAAAAAAACTTTCATTACCCATCCAAGAACCACGGAGTATTGGTTTGGTTGTTCTAGGATCTACTCCCAAGTTTGGTTTTTCAAAGTTTTCTTTTGGTAATGTTCTTAATGCTTCAGACATAAATTTATTCCATATTGGTCCAGCCAATGCTGCACCACCTTTTTTCATTGGTGTGTTGTCGTTGTTTCCTGCCCAGACACCAGCTACTATTGTTGGTGAATAACCAACAATCCAAGCATCTTTATTATTATTTGTTGTTCCTGTTTTTACAGCTACTTCATAACCAGGAACCACAAGAGGGGAGTTTGCTCCAAAGGTTGGAATACGGTTTTCGTTCTTTGATAAAACATCAGATATTGTAAGTGCTGTATTTTTTGGTAACACCTCTTTTTCGTTTTGGGTGTATTCCTCTAAAATGTTTCCATTTTTATCTTCTACTTTAAGTATTCCAGTGTATTTATTTCTAATACCACTATCAGCAAAAACACCATAAGCAGAGGTTATGTCGAGTAACGACACCTCACCACCTCCAATAACAAGAGTTAATCCATAGCGACCAATATCTTTCAAACTACTTATGCCCATATCTTCAGCTGTTTTTAAAGAGTCTCGAAGTCCAGCAAGGTAAAACAGTTTTACCGCAGGAATGTTTCTAGATTGAGCTAACGCATCTCTTAGACTTATTGGTCCAACGGTTTTTCCGTCGTAATTTTCTGGCATATAACAATCTTTTTGACTATGACCAGGAAGTGCTTTACCGTACGCATTACAAGTAGTCTGGAACTCCGTAGGAAGGTCAAAGAGAACTGTCTCGGGTGTAAAGCCCTTATTGAACGCTGTTGCGTATATGAACGGCTTAAAAGAGGAGCCAGGCTGTCTCAGAGCTGTTGCTATGTTATAGTTACCATCTATTTCTTTATCAAAATAATCTCTTGAACCAACCATTGTTAAAATCTGACCAGTTTTAGGATCTATGGCTACTAGAGATGCATTTTCACCATTCCAATCTTTTTCATTTTTTAAAGCACCTTCTTTAACTATTTTTTCTCCTTTTTCTTGAAGTTTATAATCTAATGTTGTGGTAACTTTTAAACCACCTTCTTCTACCACATCAACTCCGTATTTTTCTTCTAAATATTCTTTTATGAAAAAAACAAAATGAGGAGCTTTAATACCACCAATTTCTTTTGCTGTAAAAACAACCTTTTCATTTTTAGTTTGCTCGTATAATTCATTTGTTATATAACCTAAGTCTTTCATTTTAAATAAAACTAGATTTTTTCTTTCTTCTAGTTTAGCTAGATTTTTTCCATAAGGGGAAAGTCTTGTAGGGGATTGAGGTATAGCAGCAAGATAAGCCGCTTCAGCTAAAGTTAAATTAATAGCTTTTTTACCAAAATACTCTTTTGAAGCTTCTTCTACTCCATAAATAGTTCCTCCATAAGGAGCTTCATTTAGATAAAGTTCTAGTATTTTTTCTTTTGAAAATTCTTTCTCGAGTTTTATTGCCAAAACCCATTCTTTTATTTTTCTACCAATACTCTTTTCAGAAGTTAAGAGAGTATTTTTTATTAATTGTTGAGTTATGGTTGAACCACCCCCACCAATACCAACATTAAAAATATTAGACAAAACAGCTCGAATGGTTGAGGTCACACGTACACCTTTGTGATTATAAAAATCAGCATCCTCGATGGCGATCGTTGTGTCTTTTATGTGTTGACTCATTTCTTCGAAAGGTATATTTGTTCTTTTTACATCTTGATGTATGTCGTATAAAAGGACCTCACCTGTTTTGTCGTAAATTTTAGTAGAACCAATGATTTTTCTCTCATTAAAAGAATTGAAATCAGGAATTTTAAAAGAAGACACCCAAATAAAACTTATAGCTATTATCAATACGAAAATTCCAGCCCCAAAAAAGACAAAATTTTGGATTAATTCCTTATGTCTTCTACGTTTAAAGACTATTTTTTTGATGTCGTTTAGTATCCTTTTCATGTTTATAATTATAGCAGATTATGATATTATGTCGTTATATGGCAAAAATTATTACAGACAATTCAAAAATTAAA
Source organism: Patescibacteria group bacterium (assembly GCA_038064635.1). Classification (GTDB taxonomy): domain Bacteria; phylum Patescibacteriota; class Minisyncoccia; order Phycocordibacterales; family UBA9973; genus UBA9973. Next base: position 17,456 of record JBBTSS010000032.1, on the reverse strand, counting down.
AGTCTTTTAGAGAGAGGGGTTGAAAATGTTTTTGTAAAAGAAGAACTAGAAAAAAAGTTGAATTCTGGTAAAAAACTTACTGTGTATTTAGGAATTGATCCAACTGGCCCAACTCTTCACATGGGACATGCTATACCGATAAGAAAATTAAAAGAATTTCAGGATTTAGGACATCAAGTAATACTTCTTATGGGAGACTTTACTGCGATGATAGGAGACCCTGATAAAAAACAAGCTCGTAAACCTTTGACTCATAAGGAAGTAATGAAGAACTTGAAGAAATACAAAAAACAAGCCTCTACTTTTTTGAAATTTACTGGACCAAATAAAGCGCAATTTAAATTTAATTCTAAATGGTTAGGAAAAATGAAATTTGAAGATGTTTTAAATTTGGCCTCTCACATGACCGTAGACCAGATGCTGAAAAGAGATATGTTTAAAACAAGAATGGAAGAACAAAACCCTATTTATATTCATGAGTTTTTGTATCCTCTTATGCAAGGCTATGACAGTGTTGCTATGAAAGTAGATGTTGAGATAGGTGGTAATGATCAAACTTTTAATATGCTTACTGGTAGGAATCTTTCTAGTCAACTGATAAATAAAGAAAAAACTGTAATTGCTACAAAACTTTTAGTTGATAACACAGGAAAGAAAATGGGTAAAACAGAAGGTAATATGATTACATTAGAAGATGGTCCAAAAGATATGTTTGGTAAAGTGATGTCTTGGGAAGATTCTTTGATTGTAAATGGTTTTGAGCTTTGCACTAGTGTTTCAATGGAAGAAATACGTTCAATTGAAAATCTTATGAAGATGGGTAAAAATCCAATGGAATTTAAAATGAAACTTGGTTATGAAATTGTAAAAACTTTTTTTAATGAAAAGAAAGCAATTGAAGCTAGGGATGAATTTATTAATACTTTTCAAAAAGGTGAGATTCCAGAGGAAATGACTGAAATTAAATTAAACAAAGAAGTAAAAACCCTTATGGATTTATTGGTTCGAGATAATATTTTAAGTTCAAAAGGAGAGTTTAGAAGACTTGTCTCAGAGGGGGCTGTTACAGATTTAGATACAGATGAAAAAGTAAACAACGTAAATTTGATACCAAATTCTGGTATGCGGTTTAAAATAGGCAAAAGAAGGTTTGTTAAAATTGTGTAAATAAAAACCCTCCTTTATAAGGAGGGTTTTTATTTATTATTTAAATCTATCGTCTGGGTCAGTGTCTTCCTCTTCTTCTGTGAATTTGAAATCTAAACCTGCATCTTCTAATGGATCTAATTCATCATCCATTTTAAAATCTTCCTCTACTGCACCTTCTTCTTCATCGTAACTCATATGTTTTTATATTTGTTTCCACAACGTGGATATATAAATTTTAAAAAAGCGACCAAATTAACTATTAATAAAAAATACTATTTTCTAATTGCTATATTTTTATCAAAAACAAAATTCTTTAGCAAGGCTTTTTATTTTTAATATGTGGAAAACTCTATTCTAGAATTTCAAATGAGCAAAAGCTGTGAGTGCTATTGCTATTGCATCTAGCTCATCATCTGATTTTTTATCTTTATCTATATCTACTAACATTCTTACCATCTTCATCACATCTTTTTTGTCTGCTTTACCGTAGCCGGTAGTGGCTATTTTTATCTGTGGAGGGGATACTTCAAATATTTTTAGTTGTGCACGAGATGCTTCATATATTACAACACCCCGAGCCTCGGCCACACCCATAACTGTTTTATGGTTTGTGGTTAAAAATAAAGTTTCAATTGAAAGTACCTCTGGTTTGTATTTTTCAATAACTTCTTTCACTTTTTGACCTAATAGAAATAAACGCTCGTTAAATTCTAGACTAGCTTTTGTTTTGAAACACTCAGAGTATAACACTCTTTCTTTTTTGTCTGTCTTATTTTTTTCTAGTATTGCTATACCAAGTCTCTCGTACCCTGGGTCTATTCCTAAAATTATCATATATAGATTATACTCGATTTGGCAATAAAAAATCCCTACTACAATTTTTAACCTTATTCTTATTGTTGAATAGAGAAATATTTGTAGTAGGGAGTATAACTGAGAGTTTGTCAGTCAAAATATATGTGTTTTCTTTTTTGAGTTTACGTAACCACGTAATTTCGAGGGTAACAAATCGTAACCCCTTTGTCCTTTCGGTGGTTTTGTTAGTGAAAAGTGCTTGTGCAAGTTAAGATTTCCATCTTTGTAGTAAACTACGATATCTGTATTACTATCCCAGATAATTTTACTAATAGGTGCATTGGGAATAAGAACACCCCGACTGTCTATAATGTCGTGTTTCATAATTAGAAAAATTTTAAAGTGAAAGAATTTGTTTCAATAAAAGGATACATCTTTTTTTGTTTCAAATTGTCTTAATAGTTACTTGTTATTAATACTTAAAAAACCTTATACAAAATAAGGTTTTTTAAGGAAGATATTTTATTTATTGTTGTACAAAATATCTACACTTTTATTGAATAACAAAGTATTGAGGACTCCCCTCAATACTTTGTTATTCAGCATTAGTAAATACATCTTGTACGTCGTCGTTGTTTTCTAGGTCTTCTACGAGTTTCTCTAATAATACTAAATCCTCGTCTGACACTTCGACAGTGGTTGTGGGTGTCCAGACAAGCCCTTCAGGAGATATTTCTTTTTTAAAAGCCCAAGCCACAGAACCAATACCCGCAAAAGCAGTGTTATTCTCAGCGAGAATATGTTTCACGTCTTGAGCTGTTCTGTTTCTACTGTCTGTTAATGTTTCTATTATTATACCTACTCCTCCAGGGCCATATGCTTCGTACATAATATTCTCCATTGTTACATTAGAGTCTGAAGCTTTTTTTACAGCTCTTTCTATTATGTCTTTAGGCATATTAACTTTTTTTGCTTTTTCTATTGCACTACGAAGCCCAGGGGAGTCTTTTCCTCCAGAGAGTTTTGCTTCTACTGAGATAAACTTTACTAATTTAGAAAAAATCTTACTTTTTTTACCGTCAGTAATTTCTTTTTTATGTTTAATTTGTGACCATTTATTATGTCCTGACATATATTTATATTAATTTACTTTGTAAATGTTCCGGAGTGTCGAAACCTAAATGCTCGTAAGCTTTATGTGTAGCCACTCGGCCTCGTGCTGTGCGTTCTAAGAGACCTAATTGAATAAGATATGGTTCTATGACTTCTTCGACGGTGGCGTCCTCTTCGGACATTGCAGCAGCGATGGTTTTAAGCCCGACTGGTCCACCATTAAATTTTTCAATAAGTATTTCTAAGAATTGTCTATCAGAAGCATTGAGACCTATATCGTCTACTCCAAGCATGTTGAGCGCTTCACGAGTGGTTTTTTGGTCTAATTCTTTTTTGTGTACTTGAGCAAAGTCACGAACACGTTTTAAAAAGTAATTTGCTATACGTGGAGTAAACCTACTTCTTTTTGCGATCTCAGCAAGTGCGCCACCATCAAGCTCTGTGTTTAAAAGTTTACTAGACCTGTCTACTATTTTTTCTATTTCTTCATTTGAGTAAAATTCTAGTCTAAATACTCCTCCAGAAAATCTTGACCGGAGGGGGGAAGAGATAAGAGATACACGAGTGGTTGCTGCTATAAGTGTAAAAGGTGGAAGGTCGAGTTGAATAGTTCTAGCTGAAGGACCTTTACCTATAATTATGTCCAAGACACCAGACTCCATAGCAGGGTAGAGTACTTCCTCTATCATTTTGTTAAGTCTATGAATCTCATCGATAAACAAAATATCCCCAGAGGATAGGTTTGTGAGTATAGAAGCGAGGTCACCTACTTTTTCTATTGCGGGACCAGAAGTTATTTTCATTTGTCGGCCAGTCTCATGAGCAATAAGGTGGGCAATAGTCGTCTTACCAAGTCCTGGTGGACCATAAAAAAGAATATGTTCAGGGATTTGTGAACGTTCTTCTGCTGCTTTCAAGAGTATTTTAACGTTGTCTTTTATGTGTTTTTGGCCAATATATTCATCCCAATTCGTTGGACGAAGAGTTTGGTCTAAAAAAGAGTCATCATTTTTTTCTTTTATTTCTTTGTTGTCCATTTTTATATTATTGGTTGGTGCTTGACATTACAAACGAAGTATGCTATATTGTTCATGTAGTTGATTAAGCACAGTTTATCAACATACCTATCCACATTATAGCATTTGTCTTAAGTTCCCGGGTAGTATAATAGTTTTACAAGAGTTTTGACAATAAAATAAAAGCTAGAGGGTATTAATCTCTAAGCAATCAGCCATCGGTTATATAGGTTTGCGTAGGACGTCCTGGTATTTTTTAAATTTCTGGGTCTATCCTTCAATGATTTGTTACTTTCTGGGCTAAAGCCCTAAAAGGATTGTTTAGAGATTAATGCTTTTTACTAAAATAAAAAACCTTCGATATGTTCGAAGGTTTTTTATTTTACTTTATTTTATATTTTTTATAGTTTAGGCAGAAATTTTTACCGTCTTTTTTAAAATGATCATAAGAGTCTTCTATTAGTTTCATTGCTTCTTTTGAATCTTTTACATGAAAAACAAGATTAAAATCAATTTTTTCTAAATATTCATTTGCTAGAGGCTCCGTCTTTATCCATTTTAAGAGTCCTTTCCAAGTGTCTCCCATAAGTATGATCGGGATGTTACAGATGTGGTGTACTTGTACAAGTTGCCACGTATAGAATAATTCTAAAATAGTTCCGAGTCCTCCAGGAGCCACTACCACAGCATTTGATAGAAGCATAAATTCATCAAGTCTTTTTGAAAAACGATTAAATTTTTCTTTGTACTCTACTCCATTATTAAAATGTTGATTCCAAGGAAGCTCTACTCCTATGCCGATGGAATGGGCTTTATTTTTTGTTTTAGCAGTTCCTAACCTGTGTCCTTCGTTTGCAGCTTGCATTAATCCTGGTCCACCACCGGTGATTACATCCACTCCTTTTTCTCCTAGACATTTTGCTAGATGGTTTACATCTTTATATACTTTGTCTCCTTCACCTATTTTAGAACTACCAAATATAGCTACTTTAAAATGCTTTCCGTTTTCTTTTTTTAAAAGGTTAAATTCTTTACTCATTTTTTTATTTATTTTATTCTTCATTTAAATCAACGACACTTTGAACTTCCTCGATCGAAGTAATACCGTTTAATATCTTTACAATACCATCTTGTCGCATAGACAAGATCCCTTGTGTTTTTGCTACTCTTTTAATTTCTCTTTCACTTGGGTTCGTTGGCATTATTTTTTCTATGTTTTCGTCTGTTTTTATAGCTTCAAATATACCCATTCGGCCTTTGTATCCTGTCATATTACATTTTTCACAACCTGCAGGTATAAAGATCTTTAAATTTTCTTCACTATGTATATTGTATTTTGAAATATCTTTTCCTTCTTCTTTCATACCATCTATTATCTTTTTGATAATACTCTTTTCTTTCTCATCTAATTCTTTTTCTTTTTTACAAACAACACAAAGTTTACGGACTAGACGTTGAGCAATAGAAAGGGAAAGAGCAGACACTAATATTTTTGGATTGACTTGTAAGTCTATAAGACGAGGGATAACACCGGCGGCGTTGTTGGTGTGAAGAGTAGAGAAGACCATGTGTCCTGTTAATGCTGACTGTACAGCTATCTCTGCTGTCTCGGCATCACGAATTTCACCTACCATGATTACATCTGGGTCTTGTCGTAGAGCAGAACGAAGTCCTTCCAAGAAACCATAAGATTCAGCATTGTTTGTTTGGGTTTGAGTCACACCAGTCAAACGATATTCTACTGGGTCTTCAATAGTTATGATTTTAATTTCTGGAGAATAAATTTTTCGTAGGAATGCATATAGTGTAGTTGTCTTACCAGAACCTGTCGGACCAGTAACAAGTATCAAGCCATTTGGTTTTGCAATTTGTTCTTCGATAATAGAGAAGAGGTAAGATTCTATACCCATGTCTTCTATGTTCACTTGGATGGATTTTGGATCCAAGATACGCATGACGATAGATTCACCATAGCTTCCAGGTATAAGAGAAGAACGAATACTTATCTCACTACTGCCTTCAGTAATACTAAATCTTCCATCTTGGGCGTTGTTTGCTGTTAATTTCATTCCCGAGAGAAGTTTGATACGAGAATTTAACAAATGGTATGTTTCAATAGGAAAAAATTCTACATCTTGTAAAACTCCATCAAGTCGAAGTCTCAAACGACCACGATCTTGTTCGGGCTCTATATGTATATCTGAAGCATTGATAGAGATCGCTCCTGCAAGGATTATTTCAAGAAGACGAGATATTTTATGGACTTTATTCTCTTTCATTGAGTGTTTTATCATGTCCCCAATATCTTGCATTTTGGTTATGTTTTTTGCTGTCTCACGTAAAATATCAGAAGAAATATCCAATCCACCTATTTTTGAATTTTCAGCCATAGAAAGTTCGACATATCTATCCCAAACTTTTTCTACACTTCGGCCTGAAGCCATGTAGAATGTAGGCTCTAAGTTTTGTCTTGCCATGTCTTCTTTTAAACGTTCTACTAAATCAGGAGAAGGGGAACGTAAAGCTATATAAATATTTTTACCATACAATTTAAAAGGAGCTATGTGTAAGTCTCGAGCATCTTTTTCAGATATTGCTCGGAGGGCTTCGTTGTCTATTCCTAAGCGATAAAGGTCTACATAAGGGAGTCCGTATTTTGATTCAGCAAGCATTGCTACTAATTGTTCTTCTTCGACTTTGTGTAATTCGTCTAATTGTTTATTTTGTTTTTCATCGTTAAAGTCTGACATGTTCTACAAATTATAGCTTAAACCTGCTTTAAACCCAAATATTCTTTGTTTTATAAGGGTTTTTAGTTTAGAGCCTAAAATAAGGGTTTTTTTAACGAGCACCTTGACAAATCCTTTATTTTAAAGGGTATTTTGGAATATTTAGGACTTTAGGGTTGACTTTTTGTCTAAAATATGCTATTATGTAGAGGATAAAGAATGTACCTTGATTTTTTCACTATAAACAAATTCAGTCATGAAAAACGCACTCACTTTTGCAGCTTTCTTTTTTCTTTTTGTAGTAAACTCTTTTGCTCAAAAAGGTCAACCAATTCAACCGTACAATGAAAACGGTTACAAAAAAGTTGATATAAAAAAGTTTGCACTTGATTCCACATTAGTTTTGTCTTCCAATTTCCGTAAAGAGTTGGTTAAAATTGTAAACGAAGCTCTTGTTGCCACTGGTGAATCTTTGGTTGTGACCGAAGCGAACATTAGTTGGATTATCAACAACACTGTTGATTCAACGGTGACTTTGTCCGATTTTACGAACTCTGGTCGTGTTGGTAACAGCATTAAGTTTTTCCAAGATCAAGACTTCACCGGTATGGTAAAAGTTTTTGTTTACGGAAATTGCCGAGTTATCTTGATGAAAACTATTTGCATGAACTTGTTGAAAGTTCCTGCAGAAAAGATCACTCAAGTAAAAGCTCCTGCTGCTAAGAAGCTTGTTCAGAAAACACCGACCCGTACCATTTCTGGTAATACGACTATCATCAACGATACGATTATTAACAGAACAGTAACTGTGATTTCTGATGTAAAGTATGTGGACACACACACTGTGTTCTATCCATACTCTTATGTGAGTGCTCCAGTTGGTCCAGGCCCAGACCCTATCGCAAGAGGCGGTGATGGTTGGACTGAACCACAAAACCAGTTCAAACAGCACCCAGTAGGAAATTACTCTTGTCGTGATGGATTTCACTTTGAATTGGGTGCAGGTGGCATCTATGTAAAAGTAAAATGGCACAGCGGTCACAAATGTCATCACTGATTGATTCAGTTGTTTAAAAGGTTTTAGTGAAAAAAGAATTGAAAGAAAGCTCTCTTGGATCAAACCAGGAGAGCTATTTTTTTACCTAATTTTTTAAAACATAAAATGTTATACTGTGCCTAATGCAAAAACAAAAGGGAAAAATAGAAAAGAAAAGACTGGTATTGCTTGATTCACACGCTATCATTCACCGTGCTTATCACGCTTTGCCGGACTTCTTGTCTTCTAAGGGTGAGCCAACTGGAGCACTCTATGGTCTTTCAAACATGCTCATGAAAATCATTTCTGATTTGAAGCCAGACTATATAGTGGCTTGTTATGACCTTCCTCAAAAAACATTTCGTCATGAAGCATACGATGAATACAAGGGTGGTCGTGCCAAAACGGACGATGCTCTCATAACTCAACTCAAAAACTCAAGAAGGATTTTTGAAGCTTTCAATATACCCATGTATGATATGCCTGGTTTTGAGGCTGATGATATTTTAGGAACCATTGTTGAGCTTTTTAAAAATGATAAAAATATAGAGATAATAATTGCGTCAGGTGACATGGATACCATGCAATTAGTAGATGGTAATAAAGTGCAGGTCTATACTTTAAAGAAAGGTATAACAGATACTATTTTATATGATGAAGAAAAAGTTTTTGAGAGATTTAATTTTAAACCAGAATTTCTTCCCGACTACAAAGGCCTAAGAGGTGACCCTTCAGATAATATTATTGGCATAAAAGGGATAGGCGAGAAGACAGCGACGAGTCTGATAACAAAGTTTAATACAATAGAAAATATCTACAAGAATTTTAAGAAAGAGAAAGACGTAAAAGCTTTTAAAGATATCGGTATTAGTCCAAGAATTTTCGAACTTATAATAAACAACGAAGAAGAGGCTCTTTTTTCTAAAACTTTAGCAACTATCAGGAGAGATGCGCCGATAGATTTCAACCTTCCAGAAAAAACTTTTTGGGAAAATGCAGACCTAAAAAAGATTGAAGAAGTTTTCGCTCATTTCGAGTTTAGATCATTACTTACACGACTTCGAAGTTTTTTTGGTAATGGAAGCGTGGAATCTTCGGCAAAGCCAGAAGCATTTTCTCAGGTCCTCGGGTCGCCCACACAGAATTCTTTGGAAGGTGTGGGCTCAACCAGACCGTTCGAAAATCCTCTAGCTTTGCCTTCAGATAAACCAGAAGAAGTAAGTCAAAAAGAATTACAAGAAACAAGTATTGCTTTGTGGCTTTTAAACTCTGACATTTCAAATCCAAACCTAGAAGATATTTTGCTTTATGCTAAAACAAGCTCTTTTACTGATGCTCGAGAGTACATATTTAAAAAATTAAATGAAACAGAAAGTTTAAAGAAAGTTTATGAAGAGATAGAGTACCCAATAATCCCAATAATTAAAGAAATGGAAGATCATGGTATTTTAATAGATCAAAAGTACTTCAAAAATATCTCAGAAGAATATCATACAGAATTAGATAAGCTTACAAAAAAGATTTATGAAATGGCAGGAAGTGAATTTAATATAAATTCACCAAAACAACTTGGTGAAGTTTTGTTTGTAAAAATGGGATTAAAGAATAATAAAAAGAGGGGAGCGAGCGGAAACCTTTCTACTAAAATATCAGTCCTTGAAGAATTAGAAGAAGATAACCCTATCATCACTCAAATCATAGCGTACAGAGAACTTCAAAAATTATTATCTACTTACATAGATGTGATTCCTCAAATGGTAAAAGAGGATGGTAGACTTCATTCAAGGTTTTTACAAAATGCTACAACCACGGGAAGATTTTCTTCTATTGACCCAAACTTACAAAATTTACCTATAAAGAGTGAACTTGGTAAAAGAATTCGTGGAGGATTTGTCGCACAAAAAGGGTACAAGCTTGGAGCCTTTGATTATAGTCAAATAGAGCTACGTGTGGCTGCAATACTCTCTGGTGACAAGAAGATGACAGAGATATTTAAAGACAGAAAAGACATTCATGCTGGAGTTGCTTCTTTTGTTTTCAATGTACCAATTGAGAAAGTGGATGCTGAAATGCGCCGTAAAGCAAAAGTGATAAACTTTGGAATTATTTATGGTATGGGCGTGTCAGCGCTTCGTAAAAATCTAGGAGGTACTCGAGAAGAAGCTCAAACTTTTTATGATAATTATTTCAGACAGTTTTCTGGAGTAAAAGAATATCTTGAAAGTGTAAAAGTTTTTGCCACAAAGAATACTTATACAGAAACTCTTTTTGGTAGACGTAGGTATTTTCCAAACATAAATTCAAGATTACCATTTCTAAAAAATATGGCCGAGCGTACAGCTACTAATGCCCCAATACAAGGTACAGCTACGGCTGATATTATAAAACTCGCCATTCGTTATGCAGATGAAGATTTGAAAAAAGCAGGAATTAAAGACAAGGTTCATTTAATACTTCAAATACACGACGAGCTTGTATATGAGATAAAAGACGACGTATTAGAACAAGCCGAAAAGATAATAGATTCTGCTATGGAAGGAGTCTTGATTCGTTCGTATTTAAACTATAAAACAGACATACCCCTGCTTGTGCACGCTGGGTTTGGAGACAATTTTGGAGAGGTAAAATAGTGTATTTTTTGTGATATAATCCACTTATGGAAGAAGCTTATAATACAGTTGATAGTTTAAAGAAAAAACAAGAGGACTCACTTGTTCATCGTATTTTGGCACATTCTTATTTTCTTTATTTCTTTGTTTTGGTTTTAGGTGTGGTTTTGGATTTACTTTTTCCAATTAGAATTTTCCATACTTCTATCATGATGCCTGTTGGTTTTGTTGTTCTTGTTTTGGCTTCTATTTTGATTTTTTGGGCACAACACACTTCTAGAAAATTAGATCCAAATACTATTACAAAAGAATCTTTCTGTAAGGGTCCTTATTGTTATACTCGAATGCCGACACATTACGGACTATTTTTACTTATGCTCGGCTTTGGTTTTATTGCTAATGCATTTTTTATAATTGTATTCACAATACTTTCTTTTGTTGTGACCAGGATTACTTTTGTTAAAGAACAAGAAAAAGTGCTTGAAAATAAATACGGAGAGGCATATAAGGAGTATAAAAAAATAGTAAAGTTTTAATACTTGTCCCGTACTAAATTTTTGATTACGTAAAATGATTATTATAAATTACAACTTAAAATTTTAGTACTGGGATGATATACCTTTTTGCTGGAGATGATACGGATACAAAAATAAAAAGTTATGAGAAATTTTTGAGTTCTATATCTAAAAATAGTGAAGTTTTTTATATTTCAAAAAACAACTTTTCCCAAATGGAAATAGAAAGTTTTTATTCAGGGGCAGGGTTATTTTTCTCTAAATGCACCATTGTATTTTCTGATATTCTGGACAGAGAAGAGACTAGGGAATATCTCTTGGAAAAATTAGAATTTATGGCGAGTTCCCAAAATGATTTTCTTTTTTTAGAGAGTAAGCTCACTAAGGTTGTATTAGACGCCTTCAAAAAAGCTAGGGCTGAATTGAATGTGTTTGAATTACCTAAAGAAAAAAAAGAAAAGTTTAATAATTTTCTTCTTGCAAATGCTTTAGGAGATAAAGATAAATTGAACCTTTGGATCTATTATAGACAAGCAGTAGATAAGGGTGTGGGCTTGGAAGAACTTATTGGAGTTTTGTTTTGGAAAGTTAAAGATATGATTCTAAAAAAACACTTTAATAAATTATCTGAAGAACAACTCAAGGATATAGGTAATAACTTATCTTTTATTTTGCCAAAAGCACGAAAGGAAGGGAAAGACCCTGAGGTAATTTTTGAAAAGTTCTTATTAGAAATTTTCTAATTTTTAAAACCGGAGTATATTGCTACAACAATAGAAGCGGTGATTAAAATAAAAACACTCCAAATAAATCCTTTTTGAGAAACTTTTTTTGATATAGTGTCACCGATCCATCCTCCTACTATTGCAGCAGGAATACTAAGTAAACTGTATTTCCATGTTTCTTCTGTGAAGTGATCAGTAAAGAAGAATAATATAACTGAAACAAGGCTCATCATAAGAAAAAGAAAAGCCAATGTTTTACGCATTTCATCTTTGTCTGTATTTTCAGATGCTAAAAGTAAAACCACTGGAGGACTGTTGAGCCCTATGGACGTACGTAAAATTCCAGAAAACAATCCTGCACATACTTGTTTTATTCTAGAACTTTTTACTCGAAACTTTTTTGAAAACAAAAGTATAGCAAAAATAATAGACAAAATACCCACTAGTATTCTAAGAGTTGCTATATCTAAATTATTTAATATATATATTCCAATAGGAAGACCGACAAGGCTTGGTACAAAAAGATTGTAAAATGTTTTCTTGTCTATTGGATTTCTGATACTAATGAGAAGTATTGTATTTATTGCAATGCTGACAAAAGCGAGAGATATTACACTTGTTGTTTTGTCTATAAATAGGAGCAAAAGTGGTGCGGCGATAAGGGCACCACCAAAACCTGTGATGGCTTGAAGTATTGAAGCGGCAAGGATAATTAAAGTAAAGTAGTATATTTCCATAAATAATCTTATTAAATATTAAGGTTATTATACACCTTTTTCTTGATTTTTAGCTTAATTTCATATATATTGGGGAATACGCGCCCGTAGCTCAGCTGTAGCGGCTTCAACTGAACTATGTATTACAAAGCCTAAATGTTTAAAGTATAATACGCGCCCGTAGCTCAGCTGGTAGAGCAGCTCCCTTTTAAGGAGATGGTCGCAGGTTCGATTCCTGCCGGGCGCACATGAGAATAACAAATAAAACACTTGTATATATACTTATAGTCACAGCCATCGGCTCCTTTTTTGTATACCAAATTGTTGTAAAAGCTTACGATAACGTTTATGTAAGTAGTGACTATGTAGAACTAAATAGTAAATAATTTTTACTTTTCGTGAAAAATATTTTTAAATTACAAAGCAAATTTGAACCCGCGGGTGACCAACCAAAGGCTATTTCAGAGCTTTTAAAAGGATTAGATAAAGGTATGAAAAAGCAAACACTTCTCGGTGCTACTGGTACCGGTAAGACTTTTACTATGGCAAATGTTATAGCCGCTCATAACAAGCCAACTCTTGTAATAGCTCACAATAAAACCCTCGCTGCTCAACTCGCTCAAGAATTCAAAGAATTTTTCCCTGATGCTGCTGTTCATTACTTTGTATCTTATTATGATTACTATCAACCAGAAGCATATATGCCATCTTCTGATACGTATATAGAAAAAGATGCGAGTATAAACAAAGAGATAGACAGACTTCGTCATGCATCAACTCAAGCATTACTCACAAGAGCTGACACTATTATTGTAGCGTCTGTGTCATGTATTTATGGTTTAGGAAGTCCCGCAGAATATGAAAAGACAAATATAAAATTAGAAATAGGTATGAAAATGGATCGACTTACTCTTATGAAAAAGTTAGTATCTATTCACTTTGAAAGGACAAATGCTGACCTAAATTCTGGACAGTTTAGAGCTACTGGTTCACGAGTTGAATTCATGCCTGTGTCTGAGACAGTGATGTATCAGGTAGAACTTTTAGGAGGAAAGATCTCAGGGATTATAAAGATAGATCCTGTGACCTCACAAATATTAAAAGAAGAGAAAAATATATTTATTTTCCCAGCAAAGCATTTCATTACTGAAGACGCAAAGACAAAAGTTGCACTAGTAAATATTAAAAAAGAATTAAATGCGCAATTAAAACATTTTGAAAAAGAAGGAAAACTATTGGAAGCAGAGCGAATAAAAAGAAGAACAAATTATGACCTCGCTATGATAAAAGAAGTAGGGTACTGCTCAGGTATAGAAAATTATTCAAGACACCTTTCTGGAAAGAAAGAAGGTGAACCACCAGAAACATTACTTTCATATTTTCCACATGACAAAAATGGAAAGCCAGAATTTCTGACTCTTATCGATGAGTCTCATGTAACCCTTCCTCAACTTCAAGGTATGTTTGCGGGGGATGCTTCACGCAAGAAAACTCTTGTAGAATATGGCTTTCGATTACCATCTGCAAAAGATAATAGGCCTCTTCGTTATGAAGAATTTAGTGAGCGTATCGGACAGGTTATATATACTAGTGCAACCCCCAGCGAACAAGAGAGAACTTTGAGTGAACAAATAGTAGAGCAAATAATTCGCCCGACGGGGCTTGTGGATCCTGAGACTATTATAAGGCCTGTTACAGCGCAGACTTCTGGTTCTTACCCAGGTCAGACCCGCCTGCCATCGCCTGATGCCGAAGGCTATGGCGGGCAGGTTCAAGATTTTATAAAAGAAACAGAAAATACAATAAAGAGAGGATTTAGAGTTCTCGCGACAACACTTACTAAAAAGATGGCAGAAGATTTGTCTGTATATCTTAAAGATAAAAAAATAAAATCAGAATATCTTCATAGCGATATCAAAACCTTAGATAGAATAAGAATTTTAACAGAATTCCGAAAAGGTAAGTTTGATGTACTCGTAGGAGTAAACCTTCTTCGTGAAGGGCTCGATCTTCCCGAGGTAGCCCTTATTGGAATACTCGACGCAGACAAAGAAGGCTTCCTTCGTAGTGATACAGCGCTCATCCAGACCATCGGCCGTGCAGCTAGAAATAGCGAGGGGCGGGTGATACTGTATGCTGACCATATGACAGGCTCGATGGAGAGAGCTTTAAAAGAAACAATCCGTAGAAGGAATACTCAACTCGCATACAATAAAAAGCACGGCATTACACCTAAGACAATTTTAAAAAATATTAAAGACATTACTGAAGAGATGGAAAGTGAGCATGGTAAAGCAGTAAATGCAGAGTTAAATATTGACCTAGAAGTATTTAAAAAAGCTTACGCAAAGGAACTTAAACTAGATAAAAGTAAAATTACAAAAACTAAAGACAAAAAAACAGGGGAGAATATAACTGAAGTAAAACTTCACATGTCAGATGAAGAGAGGAGTAACCTTGTTTATGAAAAAATAATAAAAATAAAAGAGAAGGAAATGAGTAAAGCCGTAAAAGAACTCGACTTCGAAACTGCGGCAATACTACGGGATGAGATAGGGGTATTAAAGAATAGGCTTGGAAAACAGTATTGATAGTTATACTTGACTTTATACCATATATATGGTATGATACTAAATATAGGGTATTTCTTTGAAATATAAAAAAGATTTTAAGGGGTGGTTGTTTAAGTGGCTTGAAATATAGGCCTTTTAAATAACTATCACCTTTTAAACTTATAAATTATGCTTACGATTGAAGTTTCTATTTGGGTTTTTGTTGTTACTGTATTACTTTTTGGTGTCATTATTTTTATTTTGACTACAATACTTATCTATGGAAAAATTGTAGGTAGGAAAATGTTGGGAACCAGTGATTTGCCGAAGCTTAACTTTAAGGTTATTTTTGCAGATGAAAAATCTTTGCTTTTAGAAACTATCGAACCAGAACCGCGCAGGTTCTTTGTTACCGCACAAGTCTTTAATGGTAAGTTGATTGCCGGGGAAATGGTGCGAGTTGCTAAGAATGGTGAATCTGAAAAAGGTTTTTGTAAATCTATTGGATGTTTACCGCTTGTTAAAATCAGTTAAACATAATTTTAAAATAAAAAACTGCCCGTTTGTAAGGTTCACCTTGCAAACGGGCTTTACTATTTATATTTAAGTGAACTTATTTTCAATAAAATAAAAATGGGTGTTCTGGATTTCCAGAACACCCATTTTAGATAAGGGTACTATATTTTGAGATGATATAAAGCGAAAAAATATTTGGTTTGAGTTTTCTTTATTTGGTAGGGAAGCCCATTCCTGAGCAGTAATGAATTCGCTGCGGCGAGGAACCTTTGACGATTACGCCAGTCTCTCTTGGCATATATCATAGATTCGCCGTCATTTAGTTTGAATTCTCGAAGTAAGGTCATGACTTCGTCATTATAAACACTTTTTTTGGTTTTTTTGAGTACTTGGGTGATTGAATCAAAGATTCTTCCGTCTGTGATTTTTTCAGCATTTTCCATTGTCGAAGAAGGTTGGTGAATTTTATTTGTATAATATAGTCTTATATTTGTCAATCAGGGTCAAATTAGAGTCTTTTAAATAAAATGAGGTCTATTGACAATATAGGGTATTATATGCTATAATATACCTAATAAGGGTGGGTAGTTTCTCATCCATTTTTCTTTGAAAATATTGTGTGCAAAGATTTTTTTGAAATTGTCGAATGCTTTGAGCTTCTCTGTCTGCTAGGGTAGTTCAAAGCATTCTGCACATTTTTTAACAAAATTTTATTGTCACACATGAAAAATTCATTTCTGATCGCCCTATTCTTCTCGCTTTTCTTTCTGAATTGCAAAGAAGAACAAAACAACCCCCTGCAAACGGCTGCTGCTTCCTCCAGTTCTGAAACCTGGACAGACATTAAAATTCCAGCCCGACTACACATTTATGTAGATCAAAAACGTTTTGTTCTCAAGACGCGCGATGGCCAGGTTACACGTTGGGTTAGCCCTGAACAACAACTGAATGAACTCGGCCAATTTGCCAAGTTTGCTGGTCGTAACGTATTCCTGTTTGGAAAACAGTCTGAATCTGGAGTTTTTATTGCCAACAGAATGGAGCTTCCAGACACAAAAGAAGTGATTTGGAGAGCCAAGTAATGGTAATGAATTGAATTGTAAAATTATGCCCGGACGGAGATTTATCTTCGACCGGGCTTTTTTATTCTATTTTTTTATCGAATACGTTCTTTTCTACATCATATTCTACTTCGAGCTGTCCATCTGTAAACTCTAATTTTTTAAGTACGCTGTCTTCCTTTGGGGCAAGGACTCTTAAATTTGTTTTGTCTCTAAGCATGTTTCCAAAACCACCATCTACTCCCGTAGAACAAGATACGAGGACGACCGTTGCATCAGGAGTAAAAAATTCGGAGACAATTTTAAGAGTTTTGTCTCTTTGGTTTAAAACATATTTTGTGAGTTCACCTTGTTCTGTACCAGCTCTGTGAGACATAATCATATCTGTAAACTGAATACCTTCTGTGTTTCCATGCCCACCTAGTATAAGGTACGATATTTTATTTTGATACTTTCTTTTTAATTGTATTAAGTATTTTAAAAGGTCGTGATTATTACCAACTTCAAATATTTTTAACGCATGGTTTTCTTTGTCTTTCTCGTAAAATTTTTCAAAAACATCTTTCTTTTGATCAAAAGAGTCACTATGGTCACTATGAGGGTATACAACCATTCCAAAAGGACGGTCAATGTCTTCCTCGTTTAACTGATTTATTAAAATTTCTTCAGGATGACGGTTGAATTCATGAATTCCATAATCTTTTAATAGTCTTTTTACCCCACCAGGAATTTCAGCTTCTATCTTTTTCATGGTTTTTAGATTTCTTTGCCAGTATATTTCTCTATTAGAGTGCCCAGCAGCAAAGAATTCTTCTTTTGTAATTCCGAAATTTTTTTGTACATATATAAAAATATTTTCTTCAAAGACCTTTTCAAGTTCCAGAGAAGCGCTTGTAGAAAAAGCACTAAATTTAGGTATTGATA
>JBBTSS010000031.1:0-7552 GCA_038064635.1 Patescibacteria group bacterium | reverse complement strand
TTCACGTAGTGTCTAGAACACGATCAAAGTGTGAAGCCGTGAATGATTCTATTGTAAAAAAGAGCAAAGGTAAATCAAGTTTATATATACATACTGCAAACGTAGGTGAAGAAGGAGTTTTTCTAAAATTACTTAATGAGATAAAACCGGAGCTTGTTGTGAACTGGGGTAGTCCATACGATAACCTTGTAGTTATGGACGCATGTCTCGAATATGGAGTGAATTATATAGATACTGCATGTTATGAAGATCCAGAGAAATACGGATTCTCATACAAACTTCAACTTGCGAAAAACGACGCATTTAAAGCGAAAGGTTTACTTGCAATACTAGGCTCAGGATTTGATCCAGGAGTTTCAAATATTTATTCTGCTTATGCTCGGGATTATCTTTTCGATAAAATAGATACTATTGATATCTTAGATTGTAATGGTGGAAGTAAAGACAAGAAAATAAAATTCGCACCCAACTTTGATCCAGAAATAAACTTACGTGAACTTATCCTTCCTATTGAATACTGGAAGAATGGTAAATGGGTAAAGAGGGGCAAACTCATCGACGAAGATGCAGCATTTTTTGAATTTGATTTCCCAGAGGCAGGAAAGTTTACTCCATACCTTATGTATCATGAAGAACTAGAAACTATTCCAAAACATATTCCAGGACTCAAGCAGATTCGTTTCTGGATGACTTTCTCACCTGCATATCTGACCTATCTTCGCGTACTCTACGAAGTAGGTATGACTCGTATCGATGAAGTAGACTATGATGGCAAGAAAGTTGTGCCAGTAAAATTCTTGAAAAAGATTCTTCCAACAGGTGCAGACTTCAATGCAGGATACAAAGGCAAGACAAACATTGGTAATATTATTTCTGGTACAAAGAAAGGCAAGAAACAATACATGTATATTTACAACGTTTGCGATCATGCAAAATCTTTTAAAGAAACCAATGGTAATGCGATAGGCTACACGACTGCTATACCAACTGTGACAACTGCAAAGCTTGTGCTACAAGGCAAATGGAGCGGAGTGGGTGTAAAAAATACAGAAGACAAATCTTTTGATTCAAAAGTCTACATCGAAGAAATGGCAAAAACTGGACTCACAACCGTGGTGAAGAAGTTAAAAGATTTACCAAAGGCATTAAAGCAGAATTATTAAATGAATAAAATTAAAGCAATCGTGTTTGATTATGATGGGGTTATAGAGTTAAGGGACAAACCTCTCGCTCGTGTAGCTGCACAATTTATAGAAATTCTAAATGTCACGACTGATGAGTGGAAAGAAATGTACCATAAGCACAATCATCTTTCAAACGTTGAAAACATGCCTTGGTTTGACATGGTATCAATTGTTGGACGTAATTTAGGTGCAAGTGACGAGCAGATAGAAAAAATGAGACTGGTCTTAGCAGAGAACGAGAAAACAAAAAGATTAAATTCTGAATTACTTTTATACATAAAAGACGTGCTTAAATCGAAAGGTTATCTTACTGCTGTATTAAGTAATAATAGTTCTGATCTTAGAGAACGAATGATAAAGCATGAAATTGATCATATTTTTGATGCCATCGTTATTTCCGCAGAGGAAGGATCTCAGAAACCGCATGAGCCTATTTTTGAATCTTTATTCAGAAAACTTAATGTTAGAGCTGATGAAGTAATATTTACGGATGATAATAAAAAACCTTTAGAAAAAGCAGATATTATAGGCTATACACCGATATTGTTTAAAGATTTTGAGCAGTTCAAGTTAGAATTAGAAAATTTAATTGGTTAATATTTATTATGCTTAACAAAGAAAAATTTATAGAGCCATGGGTTACCGAAGAAGGCTGGAAGGCCGAGGATTTTAAAAAAGTCCCTACGCCTTGCTATGTCGTTTCTGAAGCTCATTTAGAAAAGAATTTTAAAATTCTGAATCAAGTAGAGAAGGATACTGGAGTGCATGTACTAATGGCGCTTAAAGGTTTTTCTATGTTTTCAACTTTTCAATTGGCAAAGAAATATCTTTCAGGAAGTGAGGCAAGTTCTGTAAATGAAGCACGACTTGGAAAAGAGAAATTCGGTAAAGAGATGCATGTTTTTTCTCCTTCATATACTAAAGAAAATCTTAAAGAATATCTTAAGTATGCTGATCATTTAGTATTTAATTCTTTTTCTCAATGGGATAATTTTAAGGGTGATGTAAAGAAACATAATAAAACTACAAAGAAAAAAGTCTCATGTGGAATGAGAGTAAACTTAGAACACAGAGAAGCAGAAGTCGAGATGTATGACCCTTCAAAACCAAATTCACACTTTGGAGTGACTTTAAAAGAATTTAAAAAAGATAATCTTGTGGGATTAGAAGGACTACATTTTCATAACTTATGCGAACTCGATGCGGATGCACTAGTGCGAAGTCTGAAAGTTTTTGAAGAAAAATTTGGAGAATTCTTATCCGCTATGAAATGGGTAAACTTCGGTGGAGGGCACCATATTACTCGAGACGGATATAACATAGAATTACTTAAGAAAACTCTGACAGATTTTAAAATTCGCTATCCGCACCTGACCGTATACATGGAGCCCGGTGAGGCGACAGCGCTCAACGCTGGGGTGCTTGTAGGCTCTGTTGTGGATATTTTAAAGAATGAAATGGATATTGCAGTACTAGACGTCTCACCGACCTGTCACATGCCGGATGTGCTTGAGATTCCATATTTACCAAGAATCATCGGTCCTGCCCGCAATGCTTCAGGCATAGCTGATGCAGGCGGGGTAGACTTTGCAAAAGAAGGTAGTAAAAATGTATATCGACTCGTAGGTCCGACATGTCTTACTGGAGATGTCATCGGAGACTATTCATTTAAAACTCCTCTTAAAATTGGCGACAGAGTTATATTTCTCAACATGGCCATTTACACCATGGTGAAGAATAATACTTTCAACGGCGTAGACTTGCCTTCAATAGCAATTCAAGATAAAAAAGGCAAGATTAAAATTATTAAAAAATTTGGTTATAAGGATTTTAAAGAGAGGTTATCTTAATATGGATTTATTTCAAAAAGTTGTTGAATACGTAGACCAATCTTTCCAAGGTAAACAAAAACCTCATTTTGAACGTGCTGTTTATTGGATTGAAAAATTTTTACCAGAAGTAACAGAGACTCATAAGATAGCGGCTTATTCTCATGATATTGAAAGAGCTTTTAGAGATGAGGGTCAACTTGTGCCAGATGATTATCTTGATCAAAAATTTCTCACATACCATCAAGAGAAAGGTGGAAAGATAATTTCAGAATTTTTGAAAGAAAATAATGCTTCGGAAGAAATGATTGAGAAAGTTTATCATTTAGTTTCTAAGCATGAAGTTGGTGGTGATGCTGAACAAAATGCATTAATGGATGCAGACTCAGTGAGTTTCTTTGAGACAAATGCAGAAATGTTTGTTACTAAAAAAGCACCTATTGAAGGCTACACAAAAGTGAAATCAAAACTTGATTGGATGTTTGAGCGAATAAGTACAGAAGAACATAAAGAATATGCCAGAGAAAATTATAATAAGTGGGCAGGAGAATTAGAGAAGTTTAAATAAAAACATGAATTCGATTAAAGATTGTAAATACTGCACTTTGCCCGAAATCAAAGAACGGACGATTATTGAAAATGATCTTGCTTGGGCTTTCCCGACAAATATTCCAATTACCACGGGGCATACACTAGTCTCTCCAAAAAGATGTGTACAAAAACTAGAAGACCTCACAAAAGATGAAAGACTTGCGGTACTTGAGCTTGCAGATAAAATAATGTCAGCATTAAAAACTTCTTTTAATGCTGAAGGTTTTAACTGTGCTTGGAATCAAGAAAAGCTCGCAGGGCAGTCTATACCCCATTTTCATTTACATATTATACCTAGGAAAGAAGGCGATACCGGCGTCTTAGGATATGACCCTCGCAGTATGCTGTATCGTACAGGAGACCGTGAGCCTACAAGCGAAGAAGATTTAAATAAAATAAAAGAAATAATACAAGATAATTTATTATGACCTTCAGTGAACGAGTGGTAAAAATTGCATTATCTATTCCGAAAGGAAGAGTCACGACCTATGGACGGATAGCTGTGGCGGCTGGTGGTGGAGCAATGGCTTCGCAGAGTATTACGAATATTTTAGGTAAGGCATATATGGCTGGAGAGAAAAACATTCCTTTTCATAGGATAGTCTACGCAGGAGGGAAGATCTGGATAGATGATAAACACAGAAAGGACCGGATGGCATTATATAAGAAAGAAGGCATAAAAATAGATAACAAAGACAGAATAGAAAATTTTCGAGATATTGTGATAGAATTTAAATAATACCTGTCCCGTACTAAAATTTTGATTACGGGGCATATAGATTATAATTTTAATTAAAATTTTTAGTACTGGGATGAAAAATAAAGTTGTAAGAGTCGCTACTATTCAAACAAAAGTAGGGGACGATTTGGAGCAAAATTTAATAAAGACAGTAGAACTTGTAAAAGATGCGGCCAAGGGTGGTGCACAGATTATTTGTTTACAAGAGCTTTTTCGTACACCATATTTTCCTCAATACCGAAAACAAGACAAGGAAAAATATGTTGAATCTATACCTGGAATTTCTACCGATGTATTTAAAAAAATAGCTAAAGAATATAAGGTGGTGATAATTGTACCTATATATGAAAAAGAAAAGACAAAGAAACCTGCCCGCAATGCTTCAGGCATAACTGATGCAGGCGGGGGTTTTGAATATCATAATTCAGCTGTGGTTATAGATGAAAAAGGAAAATTACTTTCAACATATAGGAAAGTACACATTCCGCATGATCCAGGATTTTATGAGAAGGATTATTTCAAGGAGTCTGATAATGGTTATAAATTATACAAGACAAAGTTTGGCACATTTGCTGTGCTTATTTGTTTTGACCAATGGTTCCCAGAAGCGGCTCGTTCTGTACGACTTCTCGGCGCAGAAATGATTTTCTATCCTACGGCTATTGGTAATGTCGTGGGTTATACAAAAGACGAAGATTGGCATGAAGCTTGGGAGATAATGCAAAGAGCTCATGCGATAGCAAATAGCCTGTATGTCATAGGGGTGAATCGTGTCGGGGTAGAAGGCAAGATCGAATTCTTTGGTCAGTCTTTTGTGGCTGATCCGTTTGGAAAAATTTTAACTCGGGCAAGTAAAAACAAAGAAGAGATAACAGTAACTGAAATTGATTTAAGTAGAAATGCATATGTAGCAGAAGATTGGGGCTTTTTACGCAATAGACGTCCTGATACTTACAAGACTTTAACTAAAGATGTGCTCATAGAAAAAGGATCAAAGCTGAAAAACGCTAAAGCTTATAAAGATTTAAAAAAGTCACTAGAAAAATAATGAACGAAACACCACTACAACTTGGATACACAATGCCTCCAGAATGGGAAAAACATTCCGCTGTATGGATGGCGTGGCCATATCTTATGGAAAGCTTTGAAGGACATTTAGAAAAAGTAGAAAAAACTTATGTAAATTTTATTTCTGCATTGCATAAATATGAAACTATTAAACTCTTGGTAACAGGAGAAGATATGGAGCTTCGAGTACGAATGATACTAGGTAGTGCTGGTATAGATATGACTCAAGTTGTCTTTTATCAGGTGGACTATGCTGATGTGTGGCTAAGAGATTTTGGTCCTGTTTTTGTAAAAAAGGAAAGTGAATTAGCTTGGGTGAAGCTAAAGTATGATGCTTATGGAAATAAATTTGAAGCATTGCTTAAGGATGATAAAGTTTTTCATACTTTAAAAAATGAAGTCAGGTATCAGATGTTTGATGCGGATTTTGTCATGGAAGGTGGAGCATTTGATGTAAATGGAAAGGGAAGTTTACTTACGACAAAACAATGTTTACTAGAAAATAGGAATAAAAATAAAACTCAAGAAGATAGTGAGAATATTTTAAAAGAAATGCTTGGCGTAAAAAATATAATTTGGCTTAATCAAGGACTTACAAACGACCACACCGACGGGCATATAGACGAAGTGGCTCGTTTTGTGAGCCCTACAAAAATACTTTGTGCTTATGAAGAAAATGAACAAGATGAAAATTATCAAATTTTAAAAGAGAATTTTGAAATTTTAGAAAATGCAGTAGGCCAAGATGGAAATAAATTTGAAGTTGTAAAACTCCCTATGCCACACATGCTTTATGAAGATGGAGTAAAAGCTCCTGTATCGTATGCGAATTTTTATATTGGAAATAAAGTTGTAATTATGTCGACTTTTGCGGATGTGAATGATCCTAAAGCAATGAAAATAATCCAAGACTGTTTCCCTGATAGAGACGTTGTAGGTATAGATTGTCGTGACCTCATATATGGAGGGGGAGCATTGCATTGCATTACTCAACAAGAACCTAAATAATTTTTGAAAAATAAAAATGCCACCAGTTTCCCGGTGGCTTTTGTTTTTTTTGTGAGAATGATGTTTTTCTAAATGGCATGTTTTTCTAACGATGCAATTATTTTTTCTATTTCTCCTGCTCTCATAAACAGGTGAGTTCTTTCTGCATGAGTGAAATCAAATTCACCCCTTTTAATGTGTCTTTGGTGGTCAACCGTAGACTCACTTATTCGTCCATCTTTGTCGCAGGAAATAAAATTTAACTTAGCGAAGAAATATTCTCCGGTGTCAAGCGTTAACTTAATGAGTCCGACAGTATTCATTGTTCTGATATGAGCAATTTTTTTCATGGCGGTAGTATTTTAGTAGTGACCATAGATTCTTTCCTTTAAACAGAAGGGAGCTAGGGTCGATACTAAAATAACCTAATTAAAAGAGCTTTTCATAATTAGACTCCTTTTATTCAAATATGTCAAATTTTTAGCTTTAGCTTTTTAGGGTTATAATCAGTACATGGAAACAAAATTACTGCATGAAGTCAGGGCAATAAAGTCTAAAATTGAATTAGAAAATATTATTAAAGCACAAATGATAAGTGAACAAGTCTTGAGTGATGTTTTAAAATTCTTAAAAACGGGCATCACCGAGCTAGAAGTGGCAAACTTTATCAAAAAATCTTTTGTGAAGTATGGTGTACCAATACTTTCTTTCTCACCTATTGTTGCTTTTGGTAAAGGGTCTGCAGATATTCACCATGAACCAGGAAAAGCAAAATTAAAAAAAGGGGACATAATTATGCTTGATTTCGGCACCACAGTAAATCATTATTGTTCTGACATGACTCGTACATATTTCTGGGGTGAACCTAATGCAAAGCAGAAGAAAGTATATCTTGATGTTTTGGAAGCTATGAATCGTGCATACGCTCTAATAGGCAAAGGTGAAAAAAATGCAAAGAAAATAGACACTTCTGCTCGTACTTTTTTAGCTAGAAAATACAAAGACAATTTTCAACACGGTCTTGGTCATGGGGTCGGCACAGTCATTCATGAATGGCCAAACTTCAAACCTAAGAGCGAGGACACTATACCAGTAGGCTGTGTTATGACCATAGAACCTGGTATATACCTCAAAGGTTTTGGCGGAGTACGGAT
>JBBTSS010000030.1:0-3347 GCA_038064635.1 Patescibacteria group bacterium | reverse complement strand
ATATTTGTTTCTACTCCTCCTGGTACTGAGATGTTTCACTTCCCAGGGTGCGCTCAATATTCTTACGAATAAAGTTATTAAGGTTTACTTAATAGGGTTTCCCCATTCGGAAATCTCCGGATCAAAGGTTGCTTAGCACCTCCCCGAAGCTTATCGCAGCTATACTACGTCCTTCATCGCCTCTTAAAGTCAAGGCATCCACCGTGTGCCCTTAAATTTCTTGTTAAGAAATTTAAAAATCACTACTGATATTTTACTCTGGTGGAATAAAATATCAGACAAACAATAACAACTTCATTTATATTAACTTTGTCGATTTGACCGCTCAAATCAATTAAAATAAAGGAAGTTTCTCTGTCTCCAACAAAGACCCTGAGTATAAGGACGTAACTCACGTCGCTATACCAGAAAGTCGGGACAGTTTTAAATTTTCAAATTTCAAGCCTTTCTTTCAAACAAAAAACCGCTTTTCGGGCGGTTTACAGACAAAACGAACTGTCTGCTAACACCGCTTTTTTGTACTGTTCTTTGTTATATTCATACTGATTGAAAGAGTATATACTAAAGAAAAAAGGATGTCAAATATAGATAACAGGGATAACTTTTATACTACTTTTCAAACAAAAACACACCGACTTTACGCCGGTGTGTTTTTAAAAATCTAAAATAATATTGAATTATTTTTCTGAAACTTCTTGACTTACTTTTGAGATAAATCTTGCTGCTGCTTCTTTACCTCCGAGACCAAATGCGAGTGCTCCAGCAATAGCAAACATAGCTATTATTCCAGTGAATAATATTTGCATGTAAGCAGGTGCAACACCGAGTTGACCAAGTGCGATAATAAAAGCAAAAGTCCAAATAGCGTATTTAGCGATAGCTCCGAGCATGTGTGCAGAACGTAAGTTCATAGATTTTGCACTAGCTACAAGTGCTCGTGAAACACCTTCTGAGATAACGGTAGCTACTATCAAAACAAAAGCTGCTACGATAACTCGTGGCAAGAATCCAAGTACATCTTCTCTTAAAAATCCACCGATAGAATCAAGTCCTACTAATGAAAGTGAAGGAAGAAGGAATATGATAACCACAAACCATTTCATAACTTGTCCGATGAAGTACCCACTATTTAATGAAATACCCGCTTTTCTAAATAAATCCTCAGCTCCTACTGATTGAAAAAGCTTGTCTACTTTCAATGCGCCAAAAACTTGTTCGAAAGCTTTTGCAATAAGAGAACCTAGAACCCAACCAATTATAAAAAGAATAATCGCAATAATTAATCTTGGTGCGAACTGAATAAATCCCCACCATAAATCTTGAAGTGAAGAATTAAAAACATCACCCCATGTCATCCAAATATTACTCATAAATTAAATAAAAATATAATAAAACTAATAAAATAAACTTATGTAAGTTTCGACCTTAAAAAGCTATATCTGTATTATAGCAATTTTTAAGGCTTTTTTAATGCCTGTGTGGATAACTCTTTAGATTGAAGGACGACTTCGT
Organism: Patescibacteria group bacterium; assembly: GCA_038064635.1. Classification (GTDB taxonomy): domain Bacteria; phylum Patescibacteriota; class Minisyncoccia; order Phycocordibacterales; family UBA9973; genus UBA9973. The sequence continues at coordinate 1,835 of JBBTSS010000030.1, read as the reverse complement.
GAGGAAAGTCCAAGATATCACGTACGAGCTTGTCATACATGGTCAATCTATACACAAACTCTTTTAGAGTAAACATTGCATAGACTATCTCTACCCCTATTTCGGCTTCGAGCCTCTTTACACTGTCTTCTACCTTACTTTTCTGAATTCCTTCCCCTACTAAAAGCAAATCCACTCTACTATCTTTATTTTTTATAAAAATCCCAGAAACTACGAGAAGTTTCAGTTTGCCAACTTTCTTAAAGTTTTCAATAAGTGATGAATGGTCTAAAGTGTCTGCGCTTACAAGTAACCCTTCAAATTCTTTTATATATTTAAAATTAGGATTAAAATACCAACCACCTGTATTTTTCTTTTTTATAAAATCAGCCGAGTCTAATATCTTTATCTCTTTTCGCAAAGCATCTGGATTGACTCGACTTCTTTGAGATATTTCTTTATTAGTAAAAATTTTTCCTTTATTAAGCAAAAAAAGTCGCATTACTTTTATTCGCGCCTGAGAGCCTAAGATTTTACTGAGTGTTTCCATGGGCATATTATAATGCTTTTCACTGAAAAAACAACAAAACCACCCTTTTAAGAGTGGTTTTGAATATAGGGTTTAAAAGTGAATTATTTAAGTTCAACCTTGTCACCCATAAATTTCTGCTGAAATTTTGCGCGACCCCGCCTCAGCGCCTACGCGCTTCCGGCCGAAAAGTCGAGTATTTTATTTAAGCTCGACTTTTCCTCCAGCTTCTTCGATTTTCTTCTTCAATTCATCAGCCTCAGCTTTCTTCATTCCATCTTTCAATGTTGCTGGAGCACCGTCTACGAGATCCTTAGCTTCTTTAAGTCCAAGTCCAAGAACTTCTTTAACAACCTTCATAACAGCGATCTTTTGTTCACCAGCAGATGCTAATACTACTGTGAAAGAATCTTTTTCTTCTACTGCCTCTCCAGCACCTGCTGCAGGACCTGCTGAAGCTACTGCTGATGCAGAAACTCCAAATTTTTCTTCTATTGCCTTAACAAGTTCGTTCAATTCAAGAACTGTTGCTCCATCAAGGTCTTTTAAAAATGCATCAAATTTTGACATATAATTTTATAAGTTAAATACTCTTTTAATAAATACTATTTTGTTTTTGCTACTTCATTTACTGCAATAGCAAGACGTTGCATAGGAGACTGAAGTAAGAATGCGATCTTTGAAAGCAATACTTCTCTACTTGGAATAGTAGCAATCTCAGTCATGTATGCGCCATCTACGAATTTACCATCAAACATACCACCGAGGATACTAAGTGTTCCTTTGTGAGTCTTTTGGAAATTGTAAACTTCTCTTGGAGCAGATAATGCGTCTTTTGAGTACGCAATAGCTACTTCCCCTCCGAGTTCTGGTAATTCACCTGTTGCCTTTCCGGAAAGCGCTCTCTTTAGAAGAGTCTTTCTAGAAACTTTGTAAGTAACACCTTCCTTTCTTAAATCACTTCTGAGAACTGTCTCATCAGCAACGGTCAGACCATGAAAGTTTACAAACACTAAAGAAGAAGAGTCAGCAATTGCTTTGTCTAAATCCTTTATTATTTCTTCTTTTTTTGATTTGTGTAACATAAATTGTTGTTGTAAATTAAAAAAACGGCTTTCGCCGCAAATCTTTTCCACATAGGGTAACCCTATGTAAGTATCGACCCACTAAACAGGGCTTATCCAGAAAAATTCTGTGCCTGTCTTCTTTGCGGAAACATTATCAATATAACACAAAACACTTATTTTGCAACTCTCGTATCTACTTTTACTTCTGTCCCAGCTTCCCCTTCCCCAAAATAGCTTACAAGGAAAACACCAAGAAGCCC
>JBBTSS010000029.1:0-41104 GCA_038064635.1 Patescibacteria group bacterium | reverse complement strand
GAGCGTGTGCTTTTTTATACAGGTGTGTCACATAAGATCGGTGAAGTTCACGATGGAGAGACTACAACTGACTGGATGGAACAAGAAAGAGAAAGAGGTATTACTATTACCTCTGCTGCTGTTACTTGTTTCTGGACACCTACATACGATCCAAAAAACAAAAACTTAAAACACAGATTCAATATCATCGATACTCCTGGTCACATAGACTTTACAGTGGAAGTAAAGAGATCTCTTCGTGTTCTCGACGGTGCTGTCGTTGTTTTCGACGGTGTTGCTGGAGTAGAACCTCAATCAGAAACAAACTGGCGTTATGCTGATGAAGCAAATGTTCCTCGTATTTGTTTTATCAACAAACTCGATCGTACTGGTGCTTCATTTGAGCACTCATACAAAACTATCTTAGACAGACTTACAAAAAAGGCTGTTCGTGTACAAATACCTATTGGACTTGAAGAAAAACATGAAGGAGTTATAGACCTTTTGAAAATGAAGGCATATTATTTTGAAGGAGAGATGGGCAACCAAGTTATTGAAAAAGATATTCCAGAAGAATACATGAAAGAAGCTCTTGGATATCATAATGAACTTGTTGAAAAAATAGTTGAAAACGACGAAGCTTTAATGACTGAATATTTAGAAGGAATGGTACCAAGTTATGAAACTTTGAAGAAAGTTTTACGTAAGGCTGTTATTGCAAACGCTATTTTCCCAGTTTATGCTGGATCTGCTTTAAAGAACAAAGGAGTTCAATTAGTACTTGACGCCGTTGTTGACTACCTTCCAGCTCCTACTGATATCCCACCTATTCCTGGAGTGAACCCTGATACTGATGAACCTATGGTTCGTAAAGCTTCAGACTCTGAGCCTTTTTCAGCTCTTGCTTTCAAGGTTGCTACTGATCCATTCGTAGGACAAATTATTTTCTTCCGTGTTTACTCAGGTTCTCTTGCTGCTGGAAGTTATGTATATAACCCTCGAACAAGAAATAAAGAAAGAATTGGACGAATACTTCGAATGCATGCAAACGATCGTGAAGAAGTTAAAAAAGTTTACGCTGGAGAAATCGCAGCAGCTGTTGGACTTAAGGACACTATTACTTCAGACACAATTTGTGATGAAGAAGCACCAGTAGAATTAAACAGAATTGTTTTCCCAGAACCAGTTATAAACCTTCGTATCGAACCAAAGACAAAAGCTGATCAAGAAAAAATGGGTATGGCTCTAAACAGACTTGCTCAAGAAGATCCTACTTTTAAAGTTGTAACTGACCAAGAGACAGGGGAGACTATTATCGCAGGTATGGGAGAGCTTCATCTTGAAATCATTGTTGATCGTATGAAAAGAGAGTTTGCTGTTGAAGCAAATGTTGGTAAGCCACAAGTTGCTTACCGTGAGACTATCAATGGACCAGCAGAAGCAGAAGGTAAATACATCAAACAGTCTGGAGGCCGTGGTAACTATGGTCACGTGAAGATCAAGGTAAAACCTATGGTTGCTCTTACAAAAGAAGAAATAGAAGACTTACCAAAAAATACAAAGAGAGGTGATGCTTTTGAATTTATTAATAGCATCAAAGGAGGTGCTATTCCTCAAGAATATATTGCTCCTTGTGAAAAAGGATTTAAAGAAGGTCTTGACCGTGGTATTCTTGCTGGATTTAAGATGGTGAATGTTTCTGTCGAACTTTGGGATGGATCATTCCACGAAGTTGACTCAAACGAAATGGCTTTCAAGATTGCAGCTTCTATGGCTATCCAAGATGCATGTAAAAGTGCTCGTCCTGTAATCCTTGAACCTATGATGAAAGTTGAAGTAGTTACACCAGATAAATTCATGGGAGACGTTACAGGAAATCTTTCTTCAAAACGTGGAATTATTGAAGGTATGGAAGATGTTGGAATGAACAAAGTAGTGAAAGCTATCGTTCCTTTGTCTGAAATGTTTGGATACATGACAGGCTTACGCTCTATGACTGAAGGCCGTGCATCATTCACTATGGAATTCTTACGTTATGATTCTGTTCCAAATAACGTAGCTGAGACCATCATTGCAGGAAGAAAATAATTACTATTTTAGTGTATAATTAAATATATGAACCCTAACACATTAGAAAAAACTAAGTTATTTTTTCTTCGGAAAAATTTTCTTGTACCAGCTTTTTTGCTTGTAGTAGTTTTGGTTGTTCTATTTTTGAAAAATGGAGACAATATTACTTTTGCAAAAGTTGAATCAAAAACTGGTAATTTAATACAAACAGTACGAGCGACAGGACAAGTCACTTCCGAGACGGATCTTTCTTTGTTTTTCAATAAACAAGGAGTAGTCAAAAAAGTTTCTGTAAAAGTAGGAGACAAGGTGTCTGTCGGCCAGGTTTTAGCTATGCTTGACTCAAAGAGCGAGTATGCGAAAGTCACAGAAGCACGTGGGTCTTTACTTGCAGCAAAAGCGAGACTTCAAAAGGTTATCGAAGGTGCGACAAATGAAGAGATTAATTTAGCGCAAGTTGCTTTAACGAATGCAAAGCGAGATTATCAAAGTACTAAAAGTCAGCAAGACACATTAGTAGCAAATGCATATAATAAAGTATTAAATTCAGTTTTTGAAGCTACTCCTGTCGGTTCTGGTGTTTCTACGAGTGCTCCTACTATAAGTGGTGTTTATAAACTCGGTAAAGAGGGCACGATAAACTTATCTGTATATAGTACAGGTGACGGTTTAAAGTTCTCGACTAGTGGTTTGGCGACAGAGTTTGGTTCTGTGAGCACTACAACTCCTCAAATGGTAGGCAGTACCGGTCTGTATCTTGTTTTTCCTACAAGCTCTAATTTAAGTGGTACAAATTTCACTATCAGTATTCCAAATAAAAATGCATCTGATTATCTAGCAAATGAAAATGCATACAAGTCAGCTATTGAGACACGCGAAGTAGCACTTTCTTCCGCTACTGCTTTGATTGATCAAAAGAACGCAGAGTTAGATTTGAAACTTGCTAAAGCAAGAAATTCTGACATTGATCTTGCTCGTGCTGATGTAGTATCAGCAGAAGGAGGTCTCGAACAAGCTCAAGCAAATTATGAAAATAATATTATACGTGCACCAAAAGCTGGAACAGTAACGAAGATTGATATAAAAGACGGGGAGATCGCTGATGCAAAAACTGGAGTTATCGATATCCAAGACGTTGAAAATCTATACGTGGAAGTATTGATAAATGAATCAAATATTGCAAATATAACACTCAATCAACCAGTAGACGTAACTTTTGATGCTTTGGGTGACTTGGCGAAATTTACTGGAGTAGTGGTGCAGATAGACCCTTCTTCAGTAACTACTGATGGTATTGTGAATTACAAAATCAAAGTATCTATAAATGAAAAAGATCCAAACATTCGTCCCGGAATGAATTCTGAAGTTAGTATTGTAACTTTGAACAAAGAAAATGTTTTTTCTATTCCTAAAGCCGCTATCTTTGATAAAGAAGGCAAGTCTTATGTTTCTGTTGTTACTAACGAAAAAAGTAAAAAATATAAAGAAGTTGAAGTAGTGACTGGTCTAGTAGGGGATGGGAATATGGTAGAAGTACTTTCTGGAGTGACAAGCATAGACTATATAGCGATAGTTACAAAGAACTAATGATAGAAAAAAAAGCTCAAAATTCTTTTTCGAAAAATGTATCCGTCGGCTGGTTTCTAGCCCGTCGTGAACTTCGCCGTGCAAATGTGTGGACGACGTCTCTTATAGTTTTAGTGATGACGTTAACTTTTTTAAACCTTATTGTTGTTTCTGGAATTTTGGTAGGCCTTATTCAAGGTTCAGAAGATGCTCAGAAGAAGTATGCAATAGGAGATATCGTCATTTCACCTTTTTTAAATCGTGCATCAATACTTCAAACTCCAGAAGTTGTAAAAATAGTTAAAACAATTCCAGGATATAAAAACCATGCTGTTAGATATACGGGTGGTGCAAGAGTTGAGTCTAATTATCGAGAGACTATCGCTCCAGGTGAAAAACGTGATGGAGCAGGAGCCTCTGTGTTAGGGATAGACCCTATTGCTGAAGAGAGATTTTCTGGTATTTCAAAATTTGTAATACGAGGTAGCTATTTGAGTCCAAATGACGGTGATAGTATTTTAATAGGAAAGAATTTACTTTATGAATTTACTCCTATTGAAGCACCTGGTTTTCAGACTTTGAAAAATGTTGAAGTGGGTTCACGTGTGAAGGTTACTGCCGGAGAAACAGAAAAAGAATATTTCGTGAAAGGAATTATCTCATCTAAAGTAGATGAATTTGATACGTCTCTCGTTATGATAGAAAGTGAAGCACGGCATCTTTTAAACCGTACAGATCTAGATGCAAATACTATCGCCATACAGATACTTCCTGGCACAGATCCTTTTCAAGCACAGAAGTTTTTATTGGATAGTGGAGTAGGAGACTATGCTCGTGTACAGACAGCAGATGAAGCTTTCCCTAAATTTTTAAAAGATATAAAAGAAACCTTTAGAATATTAGGTACGGTTATTTCAGGTATTGGACTTGTGGTTGCTTCTATCACGATATTTATTGTTATATTCGTAAACGCTATTACTCGCAGAAGATTTATTGGAATTTTGAAAGGTATTGGAATAAATAAAAAAGCTATTTTGTATTCTTATATGTATCAGGCTACTATCTATGCTTCTCTAGGTATTATTTTTGGTATGGTTTTAGTTTTTGGTTTGATCAAGCCATACTTTGCGGCAAACCCTATAAACTTTCCATTCTCTGACGGTATTCTTGTCGCTACTGTGCCTGGAGCAATGTCTCAAGCTTTTATATTGTTGATAACCACAATGATAGCTGGATATATACCTGCAAATATTGTTATTAAACAAAATACATTGAGTGCAATCTTAGGAAGATAAATTTAAATAATAAAATGATTGAAGTAAAAAATCTTAAAAAAATATTCCAAAGTGGAGACCAAGAAATCATTGCCTTGAATGATCTTTCTTTTTCTGTACCTCAAGGACAATTTCTAACTGTTACCGGTAAGTCAGGAAGTGGAAAGTCTACACTTTTATACCAACTTGGTCTACTAGACATTCCTACGAGCGGGGAAGTATATATCGATGGAACTGAGGCAACAAGACAAAACGAAAAGGATAGAACTCTTTCAAGATTAAATGATTTGGGGTATATCTTCCAAGACTATGCGATACTTCCATCTCTTACTGCGCTTGAAAACACAATGCTTCCACTTCTCATGCAAGGTTATGATAAAAAAGAGGCAAATGAAAAAGCTAAAAAAGCCCTAGATAAAGTTGGGCTTCTCGACCGTATGAATAACTTGCCTTCTGCACTCTCTGGAGGTCAACAACAGCGTGTGTCGATCGCTCGTGCTATATCACATGATCCAAAGATAATATTCGCTGATGAGCCTACTGCGAACTTAGACTCTGAGACTTCAGCCCATGTTATCGAAGCTTTTGTAAAATTAAACCAAGAAGGACAGACCATTATTATGGTTACCCATGAAGAAGAGTATGCAAAGATGGCCCACCGTACTATCACCATGGCAGACGGGAATATAGTTAGCGATATAATGAACAAAAAATAGATAGGAATAGCCTGTTTTAGGCAATACCTAAGATAGGCTTGTTTTTTATTGAAAATATTGTATAGTGAGGCAAATACATCTTTGAAATAAAACAATAACAACGCCACAAATCTTATTTGTTGGTATAAACTTCTGTATTCTTATGGACATTAAAAGTTTAAATTACTGGTTTGGGGTCATTTTAATGGACTTAAACTTGCCTCAAAATGAAGAGTGTGGAAAAAGATTTATAGTTGAATTTGGTAAAAAATATGCACTTCTTATCGATGTGCAATTTGTGACTTGTAAATTTGGCAACTCAAGAAAAGAAAGACTTTTTGTAAAAATGGGATCAGTTCGACAAATATTTCAACGCGAAATAAGAAATTTAATTTTTTCCATCCATGTAACTTCCTGGAAAAAAGTAAATTCATAATAGTTCACCCTTTAAATTTTAAAATCATGAACACTTTCATGAATCAGCACAGCTCAGACGCTAAAGCCGCAATGTTGCTTACTCGACTTAACATGAAGCAACTTGCTGACCAAAGTCCTGCAACTATCGCTAGAAACTTTGCTAAAGGTCAAAACTTTTCGACAGACATTGAGTTTGTCTCGACAACGAAGCTCTTTGCGAAGAACGAAAAACTTGTTGTACGTATAGGGGAGTATTCCTATTCTTTCAAAAAAAGTTATTCAATCATGCGTGGCTATGGTCCAACTAAAGGACAATGGATTGCAGGTCAAACTACAAAAGTAAAAACTTAAATTTTTAAAACTACTAACATCATGAGAGAGACTGAAAAAAGAACTCTATTCTTCCAGCTTGTTGATGAAAAAGGCAAGTTGTTAGGAAAAATTCGACAAATCACGAATAGCACTAAGCTAAAAAATCAAAGAAATGACATGTTGAAGAGGGTAAAGGCAATTAACGCAACCTTAAAATCTCTTCAGTCGTGAATTCTTTATTCAATCACAAACAAACAGGGCCTTTTGTAATGAAAGGCCTTTTTTATTTGCATATATTTAGAACTGTTGTATAGTATCTAAAAAATACTTCATTTCTTCGAAAATATATTTTTCATTTATATACTTTTAAAAAAGTAAAAACTCTATATTTATTATGGCAAAGAAAGTAGTTAAAAAAGTAGTAGTCTCCGAAGAGACTTTAAGAAAACTAAAAGAAAAAAAGACCATGAGTCTGGTCTTCAGTTTGTTGTTTCATATCTAATTTTACTCACCTTCAAATTTTTTGATTATGGCAAAGAAACAAAGTGCCTCGCCATTAAAAAATTCTAAAAATGTAAAAATTCAAGTTGTTAAACCAGTTAAAAACAAACTCTCTAAAGCAGAGAGGGATGAGCAGGCCGCACTAAGGCTTCAGCCCGGGGAGGATTTGCATAAATGGATGCAGCGCAGAGGTTTTTACAACCGTTAACAAAAAATGAAACATTTATTCACCTAGCCCTGTCGTGTAAAACGGCCGGGCTTTTTATTTACTTATTTCACAGATAACTGCCAAGTGGTCGCTGATACCACTTTTTAATATTACGTTTGTTACTTTGTATTCTTGTGTTGTAAACACACCGTCTACCATCAAGGGAAGTGGGGCACCCAGCCTATGAAGATTTTCATCTATGCTTGTTTTATATTCTAGAGGAATATTGTCTTTGAGTTTATTTGCAACCATGTCGAAAACTTTTTTACCTCGTGGAGCATTTAGGTCCGCACAAAAGACAATATCTGTAAAAGTATCAAATATATCAAATATCTTTCTCATATCTTTTAATTGCTCTTCTACGGTATTTTCATCTGTATCCCAGACGAATTCTTTTTTTTCTTTATCAAAATGTCCATAAAAAGCCCAAGTAAAGTGAGTCGTTGATATGTTGAATTTCTGATCTTCATTTGATATCTCTGCTACCAGAAGTTTTCTATGGTGTTGTTTGTTTATGTAATTTTTGTCTTGATTTTTTTCTGGTAAGTTTTTTGTTGAGATTTCTTTAGATTCATTTTCGTCATTTGTGGTATATGGTATGGCTTGTGAAGAATTTATTGACAAGGGAGTGAGTATTGCCAGGCCTTCAGAATGAGATATTCCGTCTTCTGTTTGATACATCACTTGATGACAAAAAACCCCATTCATTTCTAACTCTTTTTTAAATGATTCAAAAGTTTCTATATATATTTCTTGGAGACATATTATGTCTGGTTTTTCTTTTTTTATAAAATCTAGAACAATAGGGAGGTGGTGATGTTTTTCTATGTTTAGAGATATGAGTTTTAGTTTTTTAGGCATTGGTACAATTCTACAATAGAATGTTCATTCTGCAAATTGGGGTCTATTGCATTTATATTCATGTATTGTATAGTGAGCAAAATACCTCTTTGAAAACATCCTTCTAACCCGGACATTATGTCCACAAAATAATCTCGCTATGGCAAAGGAAGAAAAGACAACAAAAATAATTATTGCGGATAAAAGAAAAGGCTTCTCTGGTAGAGTTTCTAGAGTTGCTGTGAACGTTACTACTAAAATGCAGAAAAAGGGTTGGAGTCTTGATTCCAGGAATGTTCAATTTCCTGACCTTGCTCCAAAGAAATTTACGGTTGTGTTACCATTCTTTAAGAAAAAATAAAACTTCTCACCATACAAAGGCACATACCTAAAAAGGAGTGTTATTTGTAAAAAATTTTTCTCCATGAAAAAGAAAGAAGAGATAATAAACGAACTTGCCGCAGAATACGCCAAAATGATTCTTGTTAAATTGAATACCCCAACGTACTTTCCGATAAGTGGTTTAAGGATTGTGGACGATTTTGCTAAGAAGTACGATATTATGATTACAAGGTACATGGTTCCAATTCCTTGGAAGTGGGGTGATACAGAAGTCCTTACTGTATTTATAGGGGCGGGTATTTTTTCTTTTCATCGAAATGTACTTATGTACAAGGCGAAAGTTTTGTGCAAAAGACAATGGAAGTTGAATAGTACCGAATACACAAAAAAATAAAATTTCACCCATTAAAATTTTTAACACCATGAGCGTTCGAGCATTTTTTTTGAAATATTTACTAAAAGGTAAGGTTCAAAAAACAAACACTATCGCTGACCAGGTAAATTTTGTCGCAAAAATCATTGCAGGAAATTACGCGGCTATTCATACCTCTAGGCAGACTCTTATTTTGGGAAGGTTTAGCTCCTGGAAATTCCAGGAAAAAAAGCTTATTGAGAAAGTAGGACATTCCTGTCTTTTGTTGCTAAAGAAGACTGTAAGTGAAGGTAACTTACGACAGTTTAATGTTATTTACAGTCGTTATTCACCAAGAGCTGGTTATGAACTTATCGCGGAATCTGTATTTACAGAACCTTTTTCTTCAGGGGATGAAGACTTGGCTCTTGGTACAAGGGTTGTGGGATTTTTAATTCTTAAAGGTTATACCCCTCGTGTCAGTAAAGAAAACTTTTTTGTCCACAAGGTCAATCAGTACAGAAACAACGAAAAAAGAACTGGAATTACGGAAATCAATATTTGGGTTTACAAAGGAAGGAAATAAAATTTTCACTTTTAAAAAACTAGATTATGGAATGTCCGCGACCATTTTGCCAAGGAACGCTAGGTAGCGTTTTGTGGCATCAAGGAGGGAAGGTTCGCGTTTGCGATCTTCCAACATGTCAATGTAAAAGTAGGTTGGCTAAAAAATTCTGCTCAAATTCCAATATGCGTTTCCTCGGAGCGCATCATTATAGGGTTTGCGATTTTTGTCACCAAAAGACGAAAACCGATTTTTTAGGTAACATTCTAAAGAAACAGACTTAGTAGGATTTTTATTCAAAACAAAAGCGATAGGTGTCTCCATGATACCCGTCGCTTTTTTATTTGACTTTGTTTTTTAATCTGCTATTATGGTCTGTAACTGCACTTTCGCAGTTTTTTAGTTGGTAATTTTAAAATATTATTAGTTTAATTTATTTAGTAATTAGGCCTTAGTAACACGATCGTATATTGAGTCCTAGTTGGTAAACACATAAATATATGGCAGAAGAATTTAAAAGAGACAAGCCACACGTAAACGTGGGTACAATTGGTCACGTTGACCATGGAAAGACTACTTTAACAGCAGCTATTTTGAACGTTCTTAACCTTGCAGGTAAGACTGTAAGAATGAAAGACGTTAGTCAAATCGACAACGCTCCTGAAGAAAAAGCTCGTGGAATAACTATTAACATTTCTCACAACGAGTACGCTACTGATGCTCGTCACTACGCACACATCGATGCTCCTGGTCACGCTGACTACATCAAAAACATGATCACAGGTGCCGCTCAAATGGACGGTTCTATTCTTGTGGTTGCTGCTACTGACGGTGCTATGCCTCAGACTCGTGAACACATCCTTTTAGCAAAACAAGTTGGTGTGCCAAAGATTATCGTATTCTTAAACAAGTGCGATATGGTTGATGATAACGACATGATTGATATGGTTGAAGAAGAAATCCGTGAACTCCTTACAAAACAAGGTTTTGATGGTGCAGGTGCTCCAGTTATCCGTGGTTCTGCTTTGAAAGCTCTTGAAGCTACTGATGTCAACGATCCTTGGGCTCAAAAAGTTCTTGAACTTACAAACGCTCTTGATACATATATCCCTGTACCCGAAAGAGATATTACAAAGCCTTTCCTTATGCCTGTTGAAGATATCTTCTCAATCGAAGGACGTGGAACTGTTGTTACAGGTAAGATCGAAAGAGGAGTAGTAAAGGTGGGTGAAGAAATCGAAGTTGTTGGAATTAGAGCAACTCAAAAATCAGTTGTTACTGGTATTGAAATGTTTAACAAAAACCTTCAAGAAGGTATGGCTGGAGATAACGCTGGAATCCTTCTCCGTGGTCTAAAGAAAGAAGATATTACACGTGGACAGGTTCTATGTAAGCCAGGTACTACTACTCCACACGATAATTTCACAGCTGAAATATACGTATTAAAGAAAGAAGAAGGTGGACGTCATACTCCATTCTTCAAAGGATACAAGCCACAATTCTACATCCGTACTACTGACGTTACCGGTGAAGTTGTATTAGAAGAAGGCAAGGAAATGGTTATGCCTGGAGACAACGTAAAGATCACAGTTAAACTAGTTACTCCAGTTGCTCTTGAAGAATCACAGAAATTCGCTATTCGTGAAGGAGGCAAGACAGTAGGTGCAGGTGTTGTTACAAAAATTCTCGCTTAATTTACTTAATTAATTTTCATGGAAAGTACAGAAACAAAAAAGAAGACTAAAGTGAAGGGAGCTCCAAAAGCTCCAAAGAAGGAAGATGGTACAGTTGTATTACGTATTCGAGTACGAGCTTACGAAAGCAAGATCTTGGATGCGTCAGTAAAACAAATCATTGACACAGCTATGCGTTACGATGCACAAGTTGTAGGTCCTGTTCCTTTGCCTACTGAGATCAAGAAATACACAGTAAACCGTGCTTCTTTCATCTACAAAAACGCTCGTGAGCAATTTGAAATGAGAGTGCACAAAAGATTGATTGATATTGTAAACCCAAATGCAAAAACAGTAGAAGCCCTTACTAACCTATCTTTACCTTCTGGAGTTGATATCGACGTGAAGATGATGTAAGAATATAAAATATTTATGAAATTCATTCTTGGAGTAAAACAGAATATGATGGAGTATTTTACTGAAGACGGTGTTGTGACTCCTGTTACAATAATAAACGCTGGTCCTACTGTAGTAACTCAGGTCAAGACTAAAGCAACAGATGGCTACAATGCTGTACAAGTTGGATTTGGTACAAAAGGTGCAAAAAACATCAGTAAAGCTGTAAAAGGACATTTAAAAGATTTAGGAAACTTTAGATTCATAAAAGAATTTAGACTTAAAGAAGAGCCTACTTATAAAGTAGGGGACACTATGAACGTAGCTGATGTCTTTGCAGTTGGAGATAAACTTCAAGTTTCTTCTACTTCAAAAGGTAAAGGTTTCCAAGGTGTTGTAAAACGTCATGGTTTCCATGGAGGTCCTCGTTCACACGGTCAGAAACACTCAGAGCGCGAGGCTGGTTCTATCGGAGGAGGTCTTCGAACACACGTACCAAAAGGTATGCGTATGGCAGGTAGAATGGGATCTGATCGAATAACTCAAAAGAATTTGAAGGTTGTTTTCTTAGATCAAGAAAATAATACTATGCTTATAAAAGGTGCAATTCCTGGTGTGCGAGGTTCTTTAGTTGAAATAGTCAGCAAATAATTTGAAATAATATGGAAGCAAAAATATACAATCAAAAAGGTAAAGAAGTAGAAGCTATAAAGTTACCAGCACGAGTATTTGCTGCAAAATGGCGTAGTGACTTAGTTCACCAAGTAGTAGAAAGTATGCGCTCAAACAAACGAGCTGGTACTGCTGATACAAAAGATCGTGGTGAAGTTTCTGGAGGTGGTAAAAAACCTTGGAAACAAAAAGGAACAGGACGTGCTCGTCATGGATCTTCACGAAGTCCTATCTGGGTAGGTGGAGGTGTTACACACGGTCCTCTTTCAGACAAGAACTATAAGAGAAAAATCTCAAAGAAAATGCGTGCTCAAGCTCTTTTCTCAGTACTTTCAAAGAAACTCAAAGATGGAGAAATTGTTTTTGTTGATTCACTTACAGTTTCAAAGATAAATACAAAAGAAGGAGTAGAAGTAATGAAGAATTTAGCAAAAGCTACTGGCTACAAAGAAATGTCTACTTCAAAGAAACCTCGTGTTCTTACTGCACTCTTTGGACGTAATGAAAACGCAGAAAAGTCTTTTAGAAATATCCCTTCATTAGACATAGTTTTCTTAAAGAATTTAAATCCACTTGATATCCTAAACCACAAATACCTTTTAATAGAAAGTCCTGTTGAGAGTATAAAATTTTTAGAATCTCGAGGAATGTAATAAATATATGGTAAAAGCAACAACAATCTTAATAAAAAATCCTAGAGTGACTGAAAAGTCTTCAATGGTAGCTGAACAAAATATCTACACTTTTGATGTTGTAGATAATGCAAATAAAACAGAAATTAAAAAAGCTGTATTTGCATTATACAAAGTAAAACCTACAAAAGTGAACGTAGTTACTGTAAAAGAAAAACAAGTTCGTTCAAGAAAAGGTATTAAAGGTACAAAGTCAGGTGGTAAAAAGGCTATTGTATATTTGAAAAAAGGAGACAAGATAGAACTTGTTTAATATAAATAAATACGATGAAAAAATACAAACCTACAAGTAAATCAAGAAGACAAATGGCGACAGTCACCTACAAAGGTGTACTTACAAAAGGTGCTACTCCACTAAAGTCTTTGACTCATGGATTTAAGCGTCACGCTGGAAGAAATAGTGCTGGACGTATCACTATGCGTCACAAAGGAGGAGGACATAAGAGACTTTTCCGTGAAGTTGATTTTCTATATGATAAAAAAGATATTCCTGCAAAGATCACTACTATCGAATACGACCCAAACCGAACATCATTCATAGGTCTTGCAGTATATAAAGACGGAGAAAAGAGATATGTGCTTATCCCAAAGAGTATTAAAACTGGAGACAGTTTTGTGGTTTCAGAAAATGCACCTCTTACTCCAGGAAACAGACTGCCTTTGAAGAATATTCCAGTTGGAACATTCGTGTATAACATTGAGATCAAGCCTATGGGAGGAGCGAAGATCGCTCGATCTGCAGGAATAGCTGCTCAAGTAGTAGCAAATGCTGATGGATACACAAATATCAAAATGCCTTCAACAGAAGTTCGAAAGATTAATGAAAAGTGTTTTGCTTCTATTGGTAACGTATCAAATGAAGAACATCACTTAGAAAACTACGGAAAGGCTGGAAAGAGTCGCTGGATGGGTATTCGTCCAAGAGTTCGTGGTACTGCCATGAACCCAGTAGATCACCCATACGGTGGAGGTGAAGGACGACAAGGACGTGGTACAAAGCGACCAAAGACTCTATGGGGTAAAGTTACAGGAGGACGAAAGACACGAAGTCCAAAGAAATACTCAAATGTATTCCTTGTATCTCGCAGAAAAGTTGGAAAGAAGAACAAATAATCTAAAAACAAAAAAACGACTAGGTATTACCTAGTCGTTTTTTTGTTTTTATCCATTCAATGCTTCTTTAAATTCATCAAAGAGTTCTTTAGCTACTTTGTAATAAGAGCTTTCTTTTTCTGAGTATTTTTGTGCCATTTTGTCTATATCTTTTGCTATATGTTCATATACTTTTCCAGGCTGACTTTTATCAAAAAGAGATTGTTTCCAATTATGAAACTCTTCATTGTTTAGTCGTAATCTTAACTCTTGGGCTATGTACCTGTAAGGATCTTTTTCAGATTCTGTATGTTCTATAAATTGTTCTTCTTCGTTTTTTATTGAATTATAAGCTGCCATTCCTAAAGCAAAAGGTGGGGTCTTTCCAGGGTTATTTTTAATGAATTCATTTAAATAAGTGTCTTGAAAATGGATTTTAAAATTAGGATGTATATGAGAAAAATTTCTATAGAATTGATAGTGATCTATGCCAAAAAAGACTAGAGTTTTTAACTCTTCTTTGTCTTGTACTTTGTTAGAAATTATATTTTTAGCTGTTTTTTCAGCAAAAGTTTGCAGAACTACACCTTCTCTTGTCCTTTGCATATTTCGAAATTTCTCATATTTATCAGTAGTCTTTTCGCAAAATTCGTTGAAATCATTTTCTCTTATGTCTTGATACATTTCATCTTCCAAGGGGCTCGTTTCTATTAATCCACGAATTAGATCTTTTCTTAAGAAGTCTCCAGGTGTTAAGTCGTGACTAAAAGTTGGGATATTTAATTCTTTTTTTAGTGTTTCACCGTATATTGAAGATTCTTCAGCTAAACTTTTTTTCTTTTCTAGTAAATCTGGATCAAGAATATCCCCGGTATAAACATATTCATCCGCTAATACATCTATATTTTGTTCTTTGCAATATGTAGCTAATTCTTTTGCTGAATTTTCTGTAGCATGAATTCCAAAATATAAAGTTATATCTAATTTAGGTCCCTTAAAGTTTTTATCATCCAATAATGTTTGAAGCTCCATCGCAAGTTCTTGCTCTAGTACTGTTTTAGGTGGGTATTCTTGAGTATTTTTTATGTTTTGTAGGTAGGTTCTACTTTCTTTCATATATGGTGATTTTATCAATTTAGATATTAAATAGCAAAATTAAGTCTTTATTTGAGTAAAGACCACATGAGTTCAAATTTATTTATTTCTGAATTGCTTATATCTTCACTTTCTATGACAACTGTCATGAGTTCTTGGTCTGTGGTGACGATGATTGTTTTGCCTGGTACGATAAAGACATTTGTAGGTATATCGTATCCTTTAGGTATATAACGAGCCTCTCGTAAATCGTCTTTGTCAGTTGTTCGGAGTACTGGTTTTGTCTCACCTTCGTAATGAATCGTTTTGTAATGAATATTTTTTGATACTCGAGTTGGAACAAAATAATCACGATCGTAGGCTACCCCGATGAATTTGTGAGCTTCTTTTAAAGATCCGATATGTCTTATTGTTATGTTTGGTTTTTCTAAGAGCTCCTCTGCTGCGTCTTCGAAACCTTTTACTCCGTAATACATACGCACGATAGGTTTAGATTTATTTGAGTCATCACGCATGGTGGCGACGAGTTCGGGTACTACTTTATCAAATAGGGCAGAGGATTCGTGGATTCTTTTCTGTAAATGTATAGGATGTGCAGGACGTACTACTTTTGTATTACCTTTATTGAATCGTGTAGCAAAACCACGAGCTTCAAGACGCTCTACTATATGATGTACCGTTATACGGTTAAGCTTCGCTAAGGTAGCGATACGACTCACAGGAGCCTCGCCAGACTTTAGCATTGCAGTATATACACGGATTTCATTATCTGAAAATCCAAAGTTATTTAATATTTTCTTTATATCAGTCATAAATTTAAAAGTTGTACATATTTTGTACAACAATAATTTATTTACTATACCATAAAACTCTTTATTTGCAAGTGTTATTTAACATACCGGCTATTTATTGCATTTTTATTGTAATTAACTGTACATATTATTTTCTAGGTATAGATTTTTATTGAAAATAGATCTTTTAACAATCTAAACTTTAAAAATATGAGTGGAATAGCAGACCCGCAATATTGCACATACTGTCGTAGATGGCAGATGGGAGGTACTTGTACAAAGAAGCAGTCACGAGAATGTTTTTCTTTTATACATAGAAAAGAAAAGTTGAACATTACAAAGGTGATCGAACTTCTTTCAAAAGAACTTCCTGGAAAGAAAAAGAAAAAGAAAAAATAACTTTCACTTTAAAAATTTTTAATCATGAAAAATTACTTTTCTTTCTTAGTTAATGAAAGTGGTGGTCCGCTTTCTAATACAGACCGGAACACTCTTCTTGAGATTAAAGAAAGAGCTAAACATCTTAAGACAGGGGAGAAAATAGGAGAAAAAAGTTCTGGTGGAGTATTACGAAAAATAGAGGTTATTATTTTTACTGGTAGTACGCCTTTAGGTTATACAATAACTGAACTTTGATTTAATAAGAAAAAGTGTTTTGTTCATCTAATAAAATTGCCCTAAGCTTTCAAAGGTTAGGGCAATTCTTCTTTATATTTGACTTTTATTTATATTTTGCTACTATAAGTCGTAGCTCAATTCAGAGCTTTTTGTTTACTTAATTTTATGACACGATCACTTAAAAAAGGAATATATCTAGACGAGAGACTGCTAAAGAAAATAGTAGGTAAAAGTCCAATGCAAACACCCATGATAAAGACATGGAATAGAGCAGCAACAATAGCCCCAGAAATGGTTGGTTTTACTTTTGGTGTTTATAACGGAAAGGTTCACATAGAAGTCATTGTTACAGAAGACATGGTAGGTCACAGACTTGGTGAATTTTCCCCAACAAAGAAATTTATCAAACACGGAGGAAAGATGCAGAAAGAGCTTGAACAAAAGAAGAAAGAAGCTGAAATCACTCAAGCAAAAGCAGCTACTGCTGCAGCATCAAGTGCTTCTACTGCTAAGAAGAAATAATTACTACCATCATAAAAGCACTTTTAATAAATTAGTTATAATCACAAGTTAGAAATATAGAAGAACAGAATTTATAAAACAAACATGAAAGCATTTTTAAAAAATTACAGACAATCACCTAGAAAAGTTCGTCTTGTTGCGGATCTTATAAAAGGAAAAAGTGTAGACCAAGCGGTTGTTTCTTTAGACTTTTTAGCAAAGAGAGCAGGGCTACCTATAAAGAAGCTTTTGCTTTCTGCTGTTGCTAATGCAAAGAATATGGGTAAAGAACAAGCAGATCTTTTTGTAAAAGAACTTACCGTAGACAAAGGTATCGTAATGAAAAGAATGATGCCTCGAGCTATGGGAAGAGGGTACCGGATAAACAAGAGAACAAGCCACTTGAACATACTTTTGGCTGATATTTCAGAAAAGAAAGTTAAGGGTGGAAAAATTTCAAAAACAACAAAAATTGCTGAACCAGTAGAAAAGAAAGTTAAAAAAGTAATTACAAAAAAGAAAACAACCAAGAAACAATAATATGTCAAAAATAGTTCACCCATACGCACATAGATTAGTAATACTTCGAGATTGGAAATCTCGTTGGTTTGCTGATACCAAAAAATATACTGCATTCTTGAAAGGGGATGTGCTTATTCGTGAATACCTAGAAAAGAAACTTCGTGGTATGTATGTTTCTTCTATTGAAATTGAAAGAAATCAAAAGACCACTCGTTTCATAATTCGTACTTCACGTCCAGGTCTTATCATTGGAAGAAATGGTGAAGGAGTTACTCGTCTTAAAGATGACATCTTAAAGAAGATGGATAAACTAAAACTTCCAAAACAAGAAGATTTTAAGCTTGAAATAGTTGAAGTTACAAATCCAGAAGCTGATGCCGCTATTGTTGCATATATGATAGCTGAAGGACTTGAGAAAAGAATGACATACAGAAGAGTGATGAAGCAATTACTTGATAAGGTTATGCAAGCACCAGGAGTACAAGGAGCAAGATTTGTTCTAGGAGGAAGACTTGGTGGAGCTGAAATTGCTCGTACGGAAGAGCTTAAGAGAGGGTCTATCCCACTTCAGACTTTCCGCGCGGACATTGATTTTAAGCGAGAACGTGCAAACTTAGCATACGGTGTTATCGGAATAAAGGTATGGATATACCGTGGTAAAATCTTTGCTGAAAAGAAAAATAGTAAAAATAGTTAATTTAAATTTATGTTAATCCCTAAAAAAGTAAAATTTAGAAAGTGGCAGAGTAAGCGTACCAATCCAAAGAAGATTACGCCTGAAACTAGAGGTACAAAGTTATCTTTCGGTTCTTTCGGTTTAAAAGCTGAAAGTGAAGGAAGAGTAAAATCTAACCAATTAGAATCAAGTAGAAAGGTTATCTCTCGTACACTTACTAAGACTGGTAAATACTGGATAAGAGTTTTCCCTGATCGACCTTTTACACAAAAAGCTGCTCAAGTAGGTATGGGAAAGGGTAAAGGAGACCCACAAGGATATTGCTGTGAAGTATTACCTGGAAGAATTCTATTTGAAGTTGACGGAGTAGAAGAAGCTGTTGCTCGTGAAGCTTTGAGAAAAGCAGGAGCAAAATTGCCAGTAAAGACAAGAATCGTAGCAAGAGTAAATAAATAATTTTATGAAGAAAAAAGAAGTTTTGAACAATTTAAAAATGGAGGATTTAAAAGAAAAGCTTGTAGCTTTGCGTGAAAACGTACGTGCTATCAAGTTTAGTATGCAAGGTTCAAAAACAAAGAACGTAAAAGAAATTTTTTCAATCAAAAAAGAAATTGCACGAGTATTGACAGCAATCAATAAAAATAATAAAAATAAATAACATATATGGCACTTAAAGCAAAAAAAACAAAAGAAGTTAAAGCAGAAGTAAAGGCGAAGACCGGAAAGGTTTTAAGTGGTGTTGTTGTTTCTGACAAGATGGACAAGACTGTCGTAGTATCTGTGTCTCGTTTCGTAAAACATCCAAAATACGGTAAGTTCTACCAAATCAACAAAAAATACAAGGCGCACGACGAAGATAATACTGTAAAGACAGGAGATAAGGTAGACATAGTAGAAGTACGACCAATCTCAAAAGATAAAAGATTTAAAGTAGTAAAATAATTTTATGATTCAACCACAAACAATAGTTAAAATAACAGACAATGCAGGAGGTACCGTAGGACAAGTGTTCAAGGTTCTTGGTAGTTCAAAGAAAAGATACGCTAGTATTGGAGAGCTTGTGGTTATCACAGTTAAAGTAGCTTCACCTCGTAAGGCTGTAAAGAAGAAAGACGTTCATCAGGCAGTAGTAGTACGAACTCGTGCTGCATACAGAAGAAAAGATGGATCATATATTCGTTTTGACGATAACGCCGTTGTGATACTTGAAAAAGGAAAGATGGATCCAAAAGCTGGACGTGTATTCGGACCAATACCGAGAGAACTTGCTGAGAAAGGTTTCCAAAAGATTATTTCTCTTGCGCCCGAAGTTATTTAAGCTTATATAAATATTTAAATAAAAAAATGAAATTAAAAAAAGGAGACAATGTAATAATAATAGCAGGAAAGGACAAAGGCAAAAAAGGCAAGATCATGCGTGTTTTACCTACTGACAACAAAGTAGTAGTTGAAGGCTTGAATATGGTAAAGAAACATCAACGTCCAAGAAAGAGTAATGAAAAAGGAACTACTATTAGTCTTTCAATGCCACTTAATGCTTCAAACGTAATGCTTGTAGATCCAAAGACAGGAAAGGGGACAAGACTCGGAAAGAAGAAAGTTGGAGACAAATTTGTACGTATTGCAAGAAAGAGTAATCAAGAAGTGTAATAAAGAATTTTAATTGTATGAAACATTTAACTGTAAAAGAAAAAGAAATAGAGGCGTTTAAAACAATGAAACCTGTGTTTCATTATAAAAACGTCATGGCTGCTCCAAAGCTAGTCAAGGTTGTGATAAACGTCGGTACTGGAACTTTGATCAAAAAGGACAAGAATAAGAACGATGATATCGCAGCTCGTCTTGCAAAGATCACTGGACAAGCTCCTGTTAAAAAAGGTGCAAAGCAATCTATCTCAACTTTCAAAATCAGACAAGGAGACCCTATCGGTGTAGTGGTGACACTTCGCGGGAAGAGAATGTATGGCTTCCTTGAGAAATTCTTTAACATCGCTCTTCCTCGAACAAAAGACTGGAGAGGACTTTCAAAGAAAATAGTAGACAATATCGGAAACATCACTATCGGTATCAAAGAACACACTATCTTCCCTGAAACTGCTGATGAAGACATAAGAGATGTTTTTGGACTTTCTGTTACTATCGTTTCTACTGCTAAAACAAAAGAAGAAGGTCTAACATTCTTTGAACTAGTAGGTGTTCCTTTCAAGAAAGAAGAAGAGATAGCAAAGAAAAAATAATTTTAAATACATAAACATTAAAAATACCCTTATCTAGCAAGATGAGGGTATTTTTGTTCTTATATTGACTTTTTCAGTTAAATATGGTATTATGTACAGATATATTAAGCTCTTTAAAAATAGTCTGCGTATTAGCCCTTTGAGCATAAAGGTTTTGTGCTTGGTGGGCTAATTAACGCACACTTAAAATTGTTAAACAACAATGAAAAATTCAAATTTTCTGCTTACCACCATTTTGTTTTTTGCTCTTTCTTTTCCATTCCACGCTTTGGCTCAGACACAAAAAGTTACAGATTTTCGTAAAACTTTTTTTAGTGGACAAGCGAGACCTAAACTTCATGAAAAAACTGCCGTGACCCTTTGGAAAAAAGAAATGAAACAAGACAGTACTGGCTGGTACACTGTACCCAGTATTGGCCTTCAGTTTACCGGTGTTCCCAAGGAAGAACTCGATGAATTTTTTGGTGAGTATTTCCACGAAAGCTATGATCCTGAGTATCAAGTTCAAAAAGATACTTTTGGTCAGTTTCTGATTGCTCGAAATGGTAACAGAACAATGAGCGTAAGTGAGATTTCTTTTAATCATATTACAGGAAATATCTGTATCGGTTTTATTTTTTTGACGGCCGAAAGGTTTGAAGAAGAATACTCTGGACATAGTAAGGGAACCTGGTGTGTGTTTGACAAAAATCTTACACAACTTGATTCCATTGAATGGAATGGATCATATCCAGGTGGATACGTCCTCAGCGATAAAGGTGTATGGGATTGTCCTACTGGAACAGGATTACGCTTTCGTCCTTTCACAGAATTTTACGGAAAACTGGATCTAACTGATGCTTTCATTGCAGTGAAAGAAGAAAATGACGGCTTCTATATTTTTGATGAATTCAATGAAAAAACACCAAAAGTTTTGTTGGATAAAAAGAAAAAAAAGTAGTCTCTTTTTGAGAAAAGTATCTTAGACCCCAAGTGAAAAGCTCCGAGCTTTTGCTTGGGGTCTTTTCATTTGTATTTGACTATTTTTTCAGTATCTGCTAGTATCTTGTAGGTAAGGGGAGTTTAGTTTTAGTCAATCTGTTTTTCTCCTTTAGCCCTCGCTCTGAGGTTTAAAGAAATAAAACAAGATATTGCGAAACTACCCTACAAAAATATTTTATGGCAAAAACATCAGTAGTAGCGCGATCGCTCAAAAAACCAAAGTTTTCAACTCGACAAAAAAATCGATGTTTTCGATGTGGAAGAGGTCACGGATTTATGCGTGATTTCAACCTTTGTCGTATTTGTTTCCGAGAATTAGCAAATGAAGGTAATTTACCAGGTATCAGAAAATCTTCTTGGTAAGATAAAAATATATGGATCACATTTCAAACATGATAATAATGATGAAGAATGCAAGTGCTATGGGGCACTCTTCTATCACAGTACCGTATTCAAAGCTTAAAAATGCTATTGCACTTTGCTTACAAAAAGAAGGTTATGCAGGAGAAGTAACAAAGAAAGTAAAGAAAGGACATCCAGTCCTTGAAATAGGACTTGTCTATGTAGACAACAAACCAAAAATCTCTGAAGTAGAAAGAGTTTCAAAGTCTTCA
Organism: Patescibacteria group bacterium; assembly: GCA_038064635.1. GTDB lineage: Bacteria > Patescibacteriota > Minisyncoccia > Phycocordibacterales > UBA9973 > UBA9973. The sequence goes on along the minus strand of JBBTSS010000029.1, from coordinate 19,423 downwards.
AGACGAGTATATTTTGCTATGAAAGATTTACACACAGTACGAAACGGCTCAGGACTTCTAGTGCTTTCAACACCAAAAGGAATTTTATCTGGAAAAGATGCGAGACGTGAACAGGTCGGAGGCGAAGCGTTGTTTAAAATGTGGTAGTTCGATAAACTCACTATAAATAATAAAAATTTATGTCAAGAATTGGAAAAAAACAAATAGCTATACCAAAAGGAGTTGAAGTTTCTCAAAACGGAGCGACTTTTACTGTGAAGGGACCAAAAGGAACATTAACGAAAGATTTTCGTGATGATATCACAATCACTATCAAGGACGGTATCGTATCTTTAGATATAAAAAGAAATGATAAGTTTTCAAAATCTCTTTGGGGAACTTATGCTTCACATATCATGAATATGATAAAGGGAGTAGAAACACCTTTCGAAAAGAAACTTATCTTAGAAGGAGTTGGATTCAAATCAGAAGTAAAAGGAAAGGAATTTCATTTTGCTTTAGGATTTTCTCATCCTGTTGTAGTCGCTATACCAGAAGGTATTACCGCTACTGCAGAAAAGAACAACATCACAATCACTGGTATCGACAAAGAATTAGTTGGAAGTTTCTCTGCTTCTGTACGAGCATTAAAGAAGCCTGAACCTTACAAAGGTAAAGGTATGCGTTACTCTGATGAAGTTATCAGAAGAAAACAAGGTAAGAAGACTGCATAAAAATTTATTTAAATATTATGAAAAAGACTACTGACAAAAGAATACGTTTAAAGAAAAAGATTCGAGCAAAAGTATCTGGTGTAGAATCACGCCCAAGACTTTCTGTTTATCGATCAAATAAATTCATTTATGCTCAAGTCATAAATGACACGAAAGGCCACACAGTAGCACAAGCTAGTGATGTAAGTGTAAAAAAGGGAACTAAGATCGAAAGAGCAAAAGAAGTAGGAAAGATGATCGCAGATGCATGTAAAGCTTTAAAAATAACTAAAGTTGTTTTTGATAGAAATGGTTTTAAATACACAGGCCGTATTAAATTATTAGCAGATTCTGCAAGAGAGAACGGGCTTGTATTTTAATTTTTAAATATATGGAAAAAGGAAACGAAAAAAGAAATAGTAATAGAAGAAGTGGATCTTTTGTGCGTCCAAAGCCAGAATTTGATCAAAAGATAGTTAGTATCCGACGTGTTACTCGTGTGGTAGCTGGAGGACGTAGATTCTCTTTCTCAGTTGCATTAGTTGCAGGTGATAAAAAAGGTGGTATTGGACTTGGTCTTGGAAAGGCCGGAGACACAGCTTTAGCTATAAACAAAGCTCTCAGAAACGCAAAGAAAAACATGGTTCGAGTTCAAATGACCAAAACAATGTCTATCCCTCATGAAGTTTCTGCAAAATTTTCAAGTTCAAAAGTAACCATCATGCCAAATAAAGGACGTGGACTTGTAGCGGGTACTGTGGTTCGTGATATTTTGAAATTAGCTGGTATCAAAGATATAACAGCAAAAGTTCACGGAGGTACAAAGAATAAATTGAATAACTCAAAAGCTGTTATGGATGCGCTCTCACAAGTAGCAATTAAATATGTAAAAATAGAAGCTGAAGTAGCAAATCCTACTACACTTGCAGAGAAAAAATAAGTTTAGTAATTTTAGATAATATTATGCAGATACATAACTTAAAAAGAAAATTTAAAAACAAGAAAGACAGACTCATAGGTCGTGGCGGTAAACACGCGAAGACTTCAGGACGTGGAGGAAAAGGTCAGACAGCTCGTGCTGGTAACAAGCGTCGCCCAGAACTTCGTGATATCATCAAGAAGTTACCAAAACTACGAGGTTACAGATTCAACTCTTATGCTTTAAAACCTGTAAGTATTTCTTTGGAAAAGATAGCAAAGGTTTACCCTAAAGGGGGAGAAGTGAGCCCAAAGTCATTACTTGAGCTTAAGGTGATAAAAAACAAAAAAGGTATTTTGCCACAAGTAAAAATACTAAATTCTAAAGAAGTATTTGGAGTTAAGGTTATGGTTTCTGGTTGTACAGTATCAGCGAGAGCTTTAGAACAAATTCTAAAAGCAGGAGGAGAAGTAAAGGTAATAGAACCTAAGAAATAAAAGTAAATAAAAAAAAGAAATGGGAAATTTTTGGAGTAAAATAAAATTAGTTTGGAATGACTCATCTCTAAGGAAGAGAGTGTTGTTCGTGTTAGGTGCTTTGATAGTTTTCAGACTTCTTGCAGCTATTCCTATACCTGGTATAGATACTCTTGCTTTAAACAGATTTCTTTCAAATAATCAATTTTTCGGAATATTAAATATTTTTTCTGGTGGAGGACTTTCAAATCTTTCAATCGTGATGCTTGGAGTAGGACCGTATATTACAGGTTCTATTATCATGCAACTTTTAACTATCATGGTTCCAGCTTTAAAGAGAATTTACCATGAAGAAGGAGAAGCTGGACGCCGTAAGTTTACTCAATACTCAAGACTTCTTACTGTTCCTCTAGCAGCTATTCAAGGATTTAGTCTTTTGGCAATACTCGAAAGACAAGCTATTCTTGTGGACTTAACTGCTTTTGATAGAATTGTGAATCTCGTTATTGTTGTCGCTGGAGCATTGCTTATAATGTGGATCGGTGAGCTCATGTCTGAATTTGGTATAGGTAATGGTGTGTCTTTGATCATTTTTGCTGGTATCGTTTCTGCATTACCTACCGAAGTAAGTCAGCTTATCTTTACTTTTGACCCTTCACAAATACCTCTTTATATTCTTTTTGTTGTTGTTGGAGTACTTGTAATAGCTGGAGTTGTAGTAGTGACTGAAGCAGAACGTCCAATACCTGTAACTTATGCAAAACGTGTAAGAGGTATGAAGACTTACGGAGGAGGGAATACTTATTTGCCACTTCGTGTGAACCAAGCTGGAGTAATACCGATAATCTTCGCACTTTCAATATTACTTTTCCCTCAGATGATCGGAAACTTTCTTTCTGCTTCAACAAACCCGACTACTATGAAGATAGCGCAAGCGCTCGTATCTTTCTCTCAAACCTCTACTCTTTATGCGGTACTTTACTTTATCCTTGTATTTCTATTTACTTATTTCTATACTGCTGTTACTTTTGACCCTGAATCATTATCAGAAAACCTTCAAAAGAACGGAGCATTTATCCCAGGAGTACGACCAGGAGCTTCTACTGCTGCATATATTTCAAAAGTATTAAGTCGTATCACTTTGTTAGGTGCAGTATTCTTAGGATTTATCGCAGTTTTGCCAATACTTATGCAAAAAGCGACAGGTATTACTTCTCTTGCTCTCGGTGGTACAGCATTGCTTATCGTAGTTTCTGTTGTTCTAGATTTGATAAAGAAAGTTGACGCACAGGTGTCAATGAGAGAATACTAAAATAATATTTAATTAAAAAACACTCCGACATGCGTCGGAGTGTTTTTGTTTTAGGTAGGGTTTTTTAGATTATTCAGTTAGCCACTTTTTATATTCAGTGATTATTTTGGACACAACTTCTTCAAGGTTGTTTTGGTTTGTGTCTACAACAAGATCGTATTCTTCTTTTTTTGTATTATCTACACCGTAGAGAGACATATATCTCTTATTTTCACTCTCTAATCTTTCTATTATTCTTTGGTAGACTTCTTCTTCAGTAGTAGCGTTCTCACTATCTTGTCTTAATTTATTTGTCTTTAGATTATTTAAAATTCTTTCTTTTGCTATTTCTTGAGGTAAGTCTAAGTATACTTTGAAAGATTCTGGTATCCAGTGGAATGCCATGCGTGAATCAATCACGATCTTTGTAAGCTCACCCGCTTTCTTCACTTCGTTGTCTATCTCAGTATCGATGCTTTTATCGGTCTCTGCTTTTATATTTAATTCATTGATTGACATACCCATATCTACGGCGATTTTTCGCATGAAGTCACCTGAGGAAAATCTTTCATATTCAAGAGTTTTTGCAACCATATTTGCGGTGCTCGATTTACCACTACCAGGAAAACCATTTATCGTGATGATTTCTTTTTTCATGCTTCATTAAAGCATATTTTAAGTCAAAAAGACAATACATTCCGGGGTTGATTTTTATACGTTTTTTCTGTATTGTAGGAGATATGCATCCTACACATACATTCGTGTTTTTTGGTATAGCTGGTTCTGGAAAAGGCACTCAAATGGAGCTTTTAAGAAGCTTTCTTCAAAAGAAAGACAGTAAAGAGTCCGTTTATGCTTATCCTGGAGCGGAATACCGAAAGATTATAGAGTCGGATAGTTATACCGCTAATATGATACGAGACTCTCTCGGAAGAGGGGAACTTCAACCTGACTTTTTGACGACTTCAATCGTTACAAATATTTTAACTGCTTCATTGACCGCAGACAAACATTTGATAGCTGATGGTTATCCTCGTACTCTTGTTCAATCACGTGACTTTGAGTCAATGATGAAATTTTATAAACGTCGTGCCATAGATGTTATTTATATTGAAGTAAGTAAAGAAGAAGCGATGACTCGTAACTTAGCTCGAGGCAGAGGAGATGACACCAGAGAAGGTATTGCAAAAAGATTTGATGAATATGTAGATAATGTAATTCCTGCCATGAATTATTTTAAAGAAAAAGAAGGTTATACCTTACATACCATAAACGGTGAACAAACAATAGAACACGTTCATAGGGATATTATTAAGTCACTAAAATTTTAAATCTTCATGAATCCTGAAAAAATAATTATATCTTTAGGTGGTTCGCTCATTGTTCCAGATGAGATAGACGTTAATTTTTTAAAGGATTTTAAGGATTTGATTTTAAAGAACGTTGCTTCTGGTAAACAATTTGTAATTATTACTGGAGGTGGAAAGATTTGTAGAAAATACCAAGAAGCTACAAAACAAGTCGCTACTATAAATGATGATGAACTCGATTGGCTTGGTATTTATTCAACTCGTTTTAATGCTGAGTTTATACGTTTACTTTTTGGAGAATATGCGAATCAAGATATTATAGTAGACCCAATGCTTCCAATATCATTTGTCCGGCCATTAGTATTGGGAGGTGGATGGAAACCGGGGAATAGTACAGACTTTGTGGCTGTATCTATTGCTCAAAATATTGGAGCAAAAAAGATAATAAATTTATCTAATACTGATTATGTTTATGACTCTGATCCAAGGACAAATCCAGAAGCAAAAAAGATAGAGAAAATTTCTTGGGCTGAATATAGAAAGTTAATTCCTGCTGAATGGAACCCTGGACTTAATTCACCATTTGACCCTATTGCGTCTGTCGTGGCAGAAAAAGAGGGGATAACAGTAGTAACCATGAATGGTAGAATGATGGACAACCTTGCAAATTGTTTGGAAGGAAAAGATTTTTTAGGAACAACAATTTATTAAAATTACACAGATTACCCGATGTAATTTCTAGTTTTATGGCAATAATAATAAAAACAAAAGAAGAAATAGAAATAATCCGCGAAGGAGGTAAAAGACTCGCAACTGTTTTGTATAAAGTAAAAGATAAAGTCGCTCCAGGTATTTCTACAAAAGAACTTGATATTTATGCTGAAAAGTTGATAAGAGAATATGGTGACGAACCTGCTTTTTTGAATTATAGACCTGTTGGAGCACGTACTCCTTTCCCTGCATCTTTATGTGTCTCTATAAATGACGAAGTAGTACACGGCATACCAAAAGAAGGAAGAATCTTAAAAGAAGGAGATATCGTTTCTATTGATCTAGGTTTGAAGCATAAAGGTTTGTTTACTGATATGGCGCTCACTGTCCCTGTGGGCAAGGTAGCACCGGCATTAGAACAATTAATGAAGATTACAGAAGAATCACTTCATGTTGGTATCTCTGCTGCAGTTGGAGGATACCGAGTTGGGGACATAGGAGATGCTATTGAGAGTTTTGTGAAGCCCCATAAGTATGGCATCGTAGATGTGCTGTCTGGACATGGTGTAGGAAAATATATCCACGAAGATCCATATATACCAAATTTTGGTAGAAAGGGAACTGGTGAAAAACTTGTTCCTGGAATGGTAGTCGCTATTGAACCGATGTTAAACATGGGAACTAAGAAAGTTTTTATCGATAAAGATAATTGGACATTTAAAACTGTTGACGGAAAAAGAAGTGCTCACTTCGAACTTACCATACTCATTACAGAAGGCGACCCAGAAATTTTAACTAAAAGATAGTTTAGTATATAATTAAATACATGGAAAAATCATTTCTAAATGAAATGCCTAAATTTAAAACTCCTGATGAGGAGTTGGCTTATTTGCGTGAGCATGTGGCAAAGAGGGAACAGGCCCTCATAGATCAAGGACACTTTGAACATGCCAAAGAAAATGCAATTACAAATACAATTGTAGAATACAAACAAGTTTCTGTACCAGAAGCTATACATCAGGACTTGGCACTATCGAAAAAAGAAGCTGAAGGTATTGTACTTAAATTAAAACCAGAAACGCACGATGTTGTCATGGAAGAACTTTTGGGTCTTGTTATTACAAAAGGTGTCCGTAACGCTTTAGAAGTAGCTGAATCAATGGGGAACCCGCATGTAGACGATGATTTTCATAGACTACTTATCCAATACATAAAGAGTGGTCAATACGTAAAAGATTTTAAAGAAGGGACTCCTTTGTATAAGGCATTGAATATGACTTTGTTTGAAATAACTCTTCCTCCTAGTGATGATAGTTCAAAAGGTTTTAAAGAATTTATTGGTGCGATGGAACAATTTTATGCTGGAATGCAGTCCATCGGGGAAGATCAGTATAATAAAAAAGAAAATTATTTTACTCTCGAAGTAGCTTTAGCAAATGATACTGACCATGTAGTCATCTTTGCGTCAGTACCAAATAAATATTTGTCTTTATTTGAAAAACAAGTTTTGTCTTTTTACCATGATGCAAAAATCCATGAAGTAGAAGATGACTACAACATCTTTAACGAAGAGGGTGGTTCAGTAGGTGCTTACGCTGCTTTTGCTCAAAGACCTGTATTACCTATTAAGACTTATGACCAGATAGATCACGACCCAATGAATACTATTTTGAATGTATTTTCAAAGTTAAAAACAAAAGGTGAAGGAGCTGCAATACAGCTTGTCATTGCTCCAGCAGGAGACAAGTTTATAAACGAATTTCACATGATTCTAGATGATGTGAAAGAAGGAAAGTCTGTGAAGTACGCAGCAGATAATTATTACAAATTCAAAAGTGCTCTATGGAGTGCTTCTAAAGAATTAATTTTTGGAGCTAAGAAAGAAGAAGAAAAGACTGATAAAAAAATGGCAGGACGTCGAGCAGTAGACGAAGGAGCAGCAGAGAAGATAGGAAACAAAGTAAAGAGTTCAATTATGAAAGCGAATATTCGTGTAATTGCTTCAGCTGATTCAAAAGACAGAGCAGAGTCAATATTAAAAGAGATAGAATCTTCTTTCAATCAGTTTGCTGAGACGGCAAGTAATTCTTTTGTTTTTCATAGAATGCATGGAAGTGATTTAAAAAAATTATTTCATGATTTTTCTTTTCGTACTTTTTCCCCAGAAGATATTTTACCTATGAATCTGAAAGAATTAGCTTCTGTCTTTCATTTCCCTGTGGGTATAGTTGGTCAGTCTCAATTAAAAGAAGCAAAAGCTGGTGCAGGACCTGCTCCTGTTGAAATGATAGCATTAGGAGATAAGGGTATTATATTGGGAGTAAATAGTTATAGAGGTAAAGATACTACTATCCGCATGAGCAAAGAAGATAGAATGCGACACATGTATGTTATAGGTCAGACAGGAACAGGTAAGACTACTATTTTGAAAAACATGATTTACCAAGATATTCAAAATGGAGACGGTTGTTGTTTTATTGATCCTCACGGCACAGACATACAAGACATACTTTCTTATGTACCAAAAGAGAGAATGGATGATGTTATTTATTTTGATCCAGCTTATACAGCACGACCTATGGGGCTCAATATGCTTGAATATGATCCACGTTATCCAGAACAAAAGACTTTTGTTGTAAATGAACTCATGGGAATTTTCAATAAACTTTTTGATATGAAAGCCGGTGGTGGTGCTATGTTTGAACAATACTTTAGAAACAGTGCGTTTCTTGTGATGGAAGACCCAGAGTCTGGTTCTACTCTTTTAGAAATTACTAGAGTTCTTGCTGACAAAAAATTCCGTGATATGAAACTCGCTAAATGTAAAAATCCTATTATTAAACAATTCTGGATTTCAGCAGAAGAAACGACAGGGGACCAATCACTTGCAAACTTTGTGCCGTACATTTCTTCAAAATTTGATAACTTCATATCAAACGACATTATGCGTCCAGTAGTACTTCAGCAGAATTCTGTTTTTGATTTTAGAAAAATAATGGATGAAAAGAAAATTCTTTTAGTAAATCTTTCAAAGGGACGCTTAGGAGATATAAATGCAAATCTTATTGGTCTTGTGCTCGTAGGCAAGATTCAAATGGCGGCACTTTCTCGTGTGGATATGTTTGGTAAACAAATGAATGATTTCTATTTGTACATAGATGAGTTCCAGAACGTTACTACTGACTCTATCGCCTCTATTCTCTCTGAAGCGCGTAAGTATCGTTTGTCTTTGACTGTTGCCCATCAGTATATATCTCAGTTGCAAGATAGTATTAAAAATGCAGTTTTCGGAAACGTAGGTTCTATGGCTATATACCGTATTTCACCGGAAGATGCTGCTTTTATAGAACCGAAATTCAAGCCGACATTTTCAGCAAATGACATCACAAAGTTAGATAACTTTAATTCTTATGTAAATATGCTTGTGGGTGGTCAACCTACAAAACCTTTTAGTATGACTTCTCATTGGAGTTTAATGCCTCAAGGCAATAAAGAAATTGTTGAGTCACTAAAAGAACTTTCATATATGAAGTACGGCCGTGATCGTGCTGAGGTAGAAGCAGAGATAATGACTCGCTTTAATTCTTCAACTCAATAGGGTTTATTTATATTCGAAAAGTTTTTTAAAAATCCTCTCTGTTTAAATAAAGGATAAGTGCTGTTCGGAGAGCATTTTCAATGAAGGGTTTTCTGAAACGAATTATTTCGTGGAGTTGTTGTTTTATTTTTGTTTTAGTACCTTTTGTATATCCTTCTAAATTTTCCCCTAAACTTAATTTTTTATTTAGTATATTTTGATGATATTTTGGTAGTAAAAACCTGTGAGATTCAGTTGTTATTTGATTGTTATTCTTATCAAGAATTGTTACTGCACAAAATATCTGGTATCCAATATTTTTTTCTTTATGATATCCAATTTCTATTCCAATAGCTAGATCAGTATTAGATTTTCTTAAAGCATCTTTAGCTCTATTTGCTGAGCCTTTTTTAGTTTCTATTATGCTTATGGGTTGGTCGGAAACCCCACTGTTGGCTTGGATTGGTAATAATTTGTAGGTAAGTTTTAATTCATTCAATATTTCTTCTAGATAACTTATCTTTTGTTTTGAAGTAGTACCGACTGCTATCTTGAACTTTTTCATATTTAAATAGTAGCATGTTTTTATTTGAATAAAAGCCTCAAATTTGCTAGTATTGGAGCATTATAATATTAACTTAGAATTTATCTATGCCAAGACCAAATGACGAGATTTCTTTAATCATAATCAAACCAGACGCTGTACAGCGTAACTTAATAGGGGATATCATAACCCGTTTTGAGAAAAAAGGTTTGAAAGTAGTAGGACTTAAAATGATGAGTATTGAGGACGCTATATTAGAAGAACACTATGCCCACATAGCTGATAAGCCTTTCTTTCCAGGTATTCGTGACTTTATGAAAGCTTGTCCAGTAGTAGTGATGGCTGTTGCGGGTATAAATGCAATTTCTGCTATTAGACTTTTAGTCGGACCAACAAAAGCATGGGAAGCGACAGCAGGAACAATAAGAGGAGATTTCTCTCTTTCAACTCAATCAAACATAGTTCACGCATCTGACTCTGTTGAGAATGGAGTTCTTGAAGTAAAAAGATTTTTTGTCAATGAAGAGATCTTTGATTATCAAAAAATTGATGCAGATTTCATTTACGCAGAGCACAAAGAATAATTTTTGCAACTTGTTTTAAAAATTATTTCATGGTTTTTTGAAAAAAATCTTGCAAATTATTTTTAGAAAGGTAATATGAAAGTAGGGTTATTTTTAATTATTACCTAGAACACTATCTTTTGGGAGATTCGATTGAATAAGACCTTGGTCTCATGCATCTATCACCCACCTAGCTTAATTGCTACGGTAATACATTGAAGATAGCCCTAAGAAGTATCCGCCACTTGAAAAAGTTTGGCGGATTTTTCTTTTATTTTTATGTTGTTTAATTATTTTAGGGCGTTATAATACTTGTATGGATAAGAAGAAACTTTTCATACGATTGACCCTCCTTGTAATCTTTATTTTCATATTGAATTTTATTGCTTCAAAGCTTTATTGGTACTCATCCCTCTGGTGGTTTGATATGCCAATGCATTTTCTAGGTGGTTTTTGGTTAGGATTAGCATTCTTATGGCTTATACCCATAGATGAACCATCTTTATCTAAAGTTTTTAAAATAATTATTGGTGTTTTAATCATTGGTATTTTTTGGGAGCTATTTGAGATAGGAGTAAATGACATCTTAGCAAAAAGTCCTTTTGATATGGTAGACACCGTCTCTGATCTTTTTTTCGATATATCTGGTGGATTTGCTTCAATGATTTATTTCTTTACTAGAATTATGCGAATTGTGCCAAATACGTTATAATTCTTTTATGGCAGGAGTAGCTAAAATAACATTTTGTGGAGGAACAGGCTCAGTAACAGGAGCTAATTTTTTATTAGAAATAGATGGAAAGAAAATTTTAATTGATTGTGGTCTGACTCAAGGAATGAAGTTAGCAGATGATATAAACTGGGACCCTTTCGTATATGACGTAGCCAGTGTTGATATTTTATTTATTACTCATGCTCATGTAGACCATTTAGGGAGAGTTCCAAAACTTATCAATGAAGGTTTTCGAGGAAAGATTTATTCTACCTCTCCTACAAAAGCTTTAGCAGGGCCAATGCTTGACGATACACGTTTTATACTTTCAAAAAGTATGCATTTTGATTTGGATAAAATATATACTGAAGAAAATGTAAAATTAGCTTTGTCTTTATGGCAAGGTTTTAAATATCATGAATCCATAAAACTCACAGATAATTTAGAAGTTTTCTTTTTAAATGCAGGACATATCCTTGGTTCAGCAATGATACTTTTTATATACAATGGTAAGAAAATTCTTTTTACTGGTGACTTAGGGAATAGTCCTTCACCACTTTTACCTGATACAGAAAAAATAACTGATATTGATTATCTGATAATGGAGTCAGTATACGGAGATAGAAATCACGAATCACGTGATGACCGACGTCGGTTGCTTGAAGAAACGATAGAAGATAATTATAAAAGAGGAGGGACGCTTATCATACCTACTTTTTCTCTGGAGCGTTCCCAAGAACTTCTTTTTGAACTAAATGAATTAGTCAGCAATAAACGTATACCAGTGATGCCTATATTTTTTGATTCACCACTTGCGATACATTTAACAGAAATTTTTAAAGAGAATAAAGAGTATTTCAATGAGTATGCACAAAACGCAATGGTGCATGATAAATACATTTTTGATTTTCCTGGGCTTCATACAACTCTCCGCACAGAAGAGTCAAAAATGATAAGCACAGTAGCGCCACCAAAAGTCATAATAGCAGGTAGTGGTATGTCTTCAGGAGGAAGAATAATTCACCACGAGAAGCATTATTTACCAGACCCTAAAAATACAATTTTATTAACTGGGTATCAATCAGTGGGAACACTCGGACGTTTTATCCAAGAAGGCTTGAAGACTGTGCGTATAGGAGGCGAAGATGTTGTAGTCAGAGCTCATGTGAAAACCATTTTTGGATATTCAGGACATAAAGATTCTGATGGGCTTTTGAATTTTGTGGAAGATACTCAGGATACTGTAAAGAAAATTTTTGTTGTTATGGGAGAACCAAAGAGTGCTTTATTCCTGGTTCAAAAAATTAGAGACAATCTTGCTCTCGATGCTTATGCACCAGACAGGGGAGATGTTATTACCTTAGAGTGTTAATTTGTTATAATTCAATATATGGATATTTTTAAATCAAACCCTTATCAAAAACACGGACATCAACAATATAAAATTTGTGTTTCTGGTGCAGCTGAGACTGGGCACTGCGGTATTGATGCATTAGATAAAGCTAAAGAACTCGGTAGGGAAATAGCTCGACAGGGGGCAATACTCGTCACAGGTGCTACTACGGGCTTCCCTATGTGGGCTGCAATGGGTGTGAAAGAAGTCGGAGGGCTTTCTGTGGGGCTTTCTCCTGCTGCAAATGAAAAAGAGCATGTCGAAGTATATAAACTTCCACTAGACTATATGGATATGATTATTTACACAGGTTTTGGATTTCCTGGGAGAGACCTACTCCTTACTCGTTCTGCTGATGCTGTGATTTGTGGTTGTGGACGTATAGGTACTATTCACGAATTTGCCATTGCTTTTGAAGATAATAAACCTCTAGGTATATATAAAGGTCCTTGGGAGATGGGAGAAGAATTAGAAGAGATAGTAGAAAAGAGTCATCGGATAAATAATAAAATAGTGAAAGGGGACAATCCAAAGAAATTAGTAGAGGAGATAATGGCCTTGATAAAAAAAGACAAAGTTCCTGAGTTTAATATGGTAAAAGAGAAAAAAGAAATATAATAAAATATGAAAGAGGGCCCAGATTTTAACTCAAGAAGAAATTTTTTAAAGAAAAGCTTTACTATGTTTGCGGGAGGTGCCGCTTTATCTGCTGTGCCAAAATCAGTAAAAGATTTTGCGGTAGCATCGCTAGAACAGCACGAGAATGACCCAGAGGAAGAACGCATAAAAGAATTTTTGAATGGATATAATGAAAAATATCCAAGTTTAGAAGAAAAAATGAAAGAACAGAAGAAATGGTTTTTGGAGTATCTGGACTCTGAGGTTTACAGAAAGCTTCTAATTACAGAAGTTATGAATGGCTCGAAGGGCACAGAGGCACCTAGTCACAGCGTGATTGAAGAAATGATTAGTCAGGAAATAAAAAAAAGGAAGTCCTTAATTGAGAATGCTGTATTTCTGTCAAAGGAGGATCCGGATAGTAGTCAGTTGATTTATGCCGCAACAAAGACGTTTGATGAGATGACAAAAGAGTCATTAGCTTTGGTTGATGGAGATATACAGTCTAGTGAAGCTGGTAAGAAGTATCACGCAATTGTATTTAACAAGACAAAGTATAATTTAGACCCTAAAAATCCATATTGGAACAATACATTATTCGCTCACGAACTTCACCATATATCACTCAAGGGTGGTTACTTTAAATATACAGATAATCTATTTAAAACAAATCTCTCCGAAGCTGATTTTAAGGAAGAAGTAATTACTAAATATGCGCTAGATACTAAAGAATTATTGAAACCTAAAGAAAACATGGCTGCGATAATTGAAGTCAGAAAAATGTTACATGATTTAGGGAAGATGGACAGTTTTAATGATAAATTTACAGAAAAGCATATTTTATATTTAAAAAAATACGCAAAAGATCTTTTTCCAAAAAGTGTAGTTTCAGTTAATGTTCTTTTTGGGGATGCTTTTACTGATAAAGAGATACCAAATGAAAAGTTATTAGAAATGATGAATAACTTCGCTGACGTATCTATACCTGAAGATCCAAATAGTCGATGGAGTTAATGTAACATATAAATAAAAAACCATCCTTTATAAAGGATGGTTTTTTATTTAAGTTTATTATTGTACTTTTGCGAGAATTCTTTTGAAAGTTTCAGGATTGTTTTCTGCTAAGTCCGCAAGAATCTTTCGGTCTACTTCTATTTTTCCTTTCTTTAGAGCACCTATGAGTTTAGAGTAAGACATACCTGTCGCTTCTCTACTTCCAGCATTGATTTTGATATTCCAAAGTTTTCGATTGTGTGATTTCTTGTCTCTTCTGTGTGCAAAAGCGTATGCTCCAGCGTGTAAGAGTGCATCTTTTGCTTGTCTCTCTTTAGTGCTTCGTCCGTGACGGAAACCTTTAGTTTGTTTCAGAACACTTCTTCTTCTTTTTAACGCATGTACTCCCTTTTTTACTCTTGTCATATATTTTAAAAATTACTAATTAATTATGCAAATGGCATTAGATGACTCTTTGGTTTGTTTTTTATAACAAAACTCTTGCCTTTTCTTCCTGAAAGTTGAGAAGAACGTGATTCCTTCGCATTGAAGTGGTTAGTCCCTGGCTTTCTAGAAATAATCTTACCGTTTTTTGTAAGTTTCAACCTTTTTGTAAATGATTTATTTGTTTTCATAAATTTTAATTTATTTTGCTTTCTCTATTGTTAACGTTAATCCTTTAGGTCCTTTTTTGTGCGGTTCAGATACTTTATACTCTTCGGTGATTAAATGCAATACTCTGTCTAAACGTTCTTTTAAGAAATTTTCATCCATATACTTAGAGCGTCCTGTTAAGAAAAGTTCAATCTTGATTCTGTGTCCTTCCTTAAGCCATTTTGAAGCAGTTTTTGCTTTCAATGCTAAGTCATGGTCACCGGTTCCGATTTTGATCTGAATAGATTTTGTTTCGGTAAGGGTTGCAGAAGCTTTGGCTTTCTTGAGTTTCTTACTTGCTTCATATTGATATTTACCAAACTCCATTATTTTCGCAACTGGTGGGTTTGCATTTGGTGATATCTCGATTAAGTCTAAACCTCTTTCTGTGGCTATCTTTAAAGCTTCTTGGAAGCTTAAGACACCAAGATTTTGGTTTTCATAGTCGATGACTCGAAGTTCTTTTGCTCGTATTTGGTTGTTTATTCTTTCTCTCAAGTTTGTCTAAATAATTTCTTTAGCTACGTAAAATATAGCTTAATTTGATTCAAAAGTCAACTTTGCTTCTTCGAATAGAGAGTTGATACGTTCTTCTGTTTCTGCCTCTCCAAAAAGCCTAAATATAGGCTCTGTATTAGAAGGATGTAAGTGAAGCCAAGATTTATCAGGGAAATCAAGACGAATACCGTCTATTTCTATTGTTTTGGCGTCTTTAAAATGTTCTTTTAGTTTTATGTATACTTTCTCTAGTCCTTCTTTTATTGGCCATTTGTCTTTTTTTATGAAATATTTAGGAAACGTGTCTACACATTCACTTAGTTTTTGATCTCTTTGAGCTAAGAGTTCAAGAATGAGAGCTACTCCGATAAAGCTATCTCGAACTAAGTTTACAGTAGGGTAGATGACTCCACCGTTTCCTTCACCTCCGATGATGGCGTCGTGCGCTAAAATACCTTTGACTACATTTGGTTCACCAACTTCTGTCATGACGCATTCACTTCCGTGACTCTTTGCTACGTCTCTACTCATTTGTGATGTTGAAAGGTTTATGACGCAAGTTCGTCCGGGATTTTTTGATAGAATATTTTCGACACACATAGTGATGGTGTATTCCTCTGAGACTACAATACCGTGTTCGTTTATGGTTACAAGTCTGTCTGCGTCTGGGTCGTGAGCAAAACCAAGGTCTACGTGATTTTCTCTTACAAAGTCAGCAATATCTTTTAAATTTTCTGTATTTGGTTCTGGCTTGTGTTTGAATTTTCCGTCTGGAATATTGTTGAAAGGGATTAATTCTACTCCTAATTTTTCAAATAAATAAGGGTCTATGACACAAGCAGAGGCATTTATCATGTCTACTGCTACTTTGAATTTTTTATTTTTTATTAATTCTACATCTACGTTTTCTAAAATCTTATCTGCATGTTCTTTTGGAAAGTTTGGTATATTAGTAATTACTTTTCCTTCATTAGTATTTTCGGTGTTTTGATTTTCTTCTTTTGAATAAATATTTATTTTCTCTGCCTCATTTCCTTCCAAGAAGAGTGCTTGGTTATTTATGAATTTTAAACCGTTGTATTCTATTGGATTATGACTTGCTGTGATAATAATACCTCCGTCATAGCCGTGTTTTCGGACAGAGAAGAGCATTGTCGGAGTTGGAAGGATGTCTCCATCGACGACATTTACTCCCATGCGAATGAGTTCTGGTATTATAGCTTTTTTGATAATCGGGCCACTTTCTCTGCCGTCTCTTCCTACTAAAACGGTAGGATTTTCATTTTTTTGATCTTCTTTTAGAAATCTAGCAAAAGCTTTTGCGTATTGTATTGCTATTTCTTCTGTTAAACTTTCTCCCCAAATGCCTCTGTATCCAGAGACTGTAAACATAGGTTTTAATGGCATTTAATAATTGTATTCTTTTTATTAATCGCGTCAAATGCTATATTTTAAGTATGTGCTCTTATGTATACAATAGAAAAAATACTTTCAATTACGAAATCGTTGAGAAATACGAGTGTGGTATTGAGCTTTTGGGTACAGAGGTAAAGTCTGTCCGAGAAGGAAAAGCCTCCCTTGAGGGCGCTTTTGTTATTGTTCGTGGTGGGGAAGTTTTTTTAATTAATGCGAATATTCAACCATATCAAGTAAAAAACACTCCTTCTGACTATGACCCACTTCGTAATAGAAAACTTCTTTTAACTAAAAAAGAAATCATCGAACTTGCTGATAGTGAAGGGGAGCGAGGGTTGACGATAGTGCCTATTTCAATGTATAATAAAGGCCGTAAGATAAAGATAGAAATAGCAATAGTCAAAGGAAAAAAGAAGCACGATAAACGTGAGACTATTAAAAAAAGAGAGACAGACAGAGAAATACGTAGAGAGTACAAAGGAAAGTAGAATCTTTGAAAATCACATAATGGGGATGCAAGGCATAGACAAGAGGCCATTTACTCTTGATGCATGTAGAGCATGGACATAATCTCTTAAAAATTTGTCTAAATGTTAATTGCAAAATTGACTGCTAAGGCAAAAGCAATCGTTTCTCCTTTCTTCGGACAGGGGGACTTCGCTTTTGTTCCAGCTTTACGCCTAGCGTAATCTGGTGTCTTTATCGTAGACTTCCGATATACGAATAAAGGTATAATATTATCGGGATAAGGAAATAAATTGCTCGTGTATTTCATTAAAACTTAGAGCTCGATTAGAAAATATTTGGTTCGCTTAAGAATTTTCTAATTTAAAACAAAAAGCGTACTACACATGTAGACTTCTTGGTAACTACCTTTTGCACACGAGTTCAATTCTCGTCATCTCCACAATTTGAAAAAACAGACAAAATTTTATTTTGTCTGTTTTTTGTGTTATCATGTGACTTATGGATTTAAATTTTCTTAATCAAAAAGAGGATAAAAACGACAGCAGCAATAAGGGTAAAAAAGGGAAAGAGAACCCTAAGTTTTTAGGTAGCATTTCTTCTACTGTTCTTATTTTTATGCTACTTACAGCTTTGTACCTAGTCATCTCTGACCCTTCAAAAGAGAAGGTGGCTATACCTGTTTCTGAACTTGCTAAAAGTGTAAACGGAGGGGAAGTAAAGAAGATCTTAGTTGAAGGAGAGAAATTGACGGTTACTTATGTGAATGATGAAGTCAAAGAATCGAAAAAAGAAGTAGAATCTTCTTTGTCTCAGACTTTATTTAACTACGGTGTAAATAAAGAAGCTTTGTCTACTGTGGAACTTGAGATAAAAAATGAAAGTGGTTTTGGGTATTGGCTTATGAATATCTTGCCGTTTTTAATTCCTATTTTATTTTTTGTATTTATATTCTGGTATTTATCTCGTTCCGTAAAAGGTGCAGGGATGCAGGCTTTTACTTTTGGACAATCAAAAGCACGTATTACAGATCCGAATGATAAAAATACAAAAGTAACATTCAAAGATGTCGCTGGGGCAAAAGAAGCAAAAGAAGAGTTAAAAGAAATTGTAGATTTTCTTAAGAGCCCAAAGAAATTTTTAGATATTGGAGCAAAAATACCAAAAGGAGTCATATTGACTGGTGCACCTGGAACAGGAAAGACCTTACTTGCAAGAGCCGTAGCAGGGGAAGCAGGAGTTCCATTTTTCCATTTGTCTGGTTCTGAATTCGTAGAGATGTTCGTCGGAGTTGGAGCGTCTCGTGTTCGTGATCTTTTTAAAATGGCAAAGAAAGCAGCACCAGCGATAATATTCGTAGATGAGATAGATGCTATCGGACGAACTCGTGGGGGAGGATATGGAGGAGGAAATGATGAAAGAGAACAAACTTTAAACCAGATACTTGTCGAGATGGACGGCTTTGAACCAAACGATAAAGTCATAGTCATGGCTGCAACAAACAGAGCAGATGTGCTTGACCCAGCACTTGTACGACCAGGACGTTTTGATAGAAAGGTAATACTTGATTTACCGGACCGTGCTGACCGTGAAGAAATATTGAAAATTCATTCATTAAAGAAACCTCTTGCAGAGGACATAAACCTAAAAGTTATTGCAGAACGTACTCCGGGATTCTCTGGTGCTGATCTTCATTCTGTGATGAACGAAGGGGCGATCCTTGCAGCGAGAGAAAATAGAAAAAAAGTTTTTCAATTTGACCTTATTCGTGCGATAGAAAAAGTGATGCTTGGACCCGAGAGAAAAAGTCATTTACTTACTACAAAAGAAAAAGAAATTACTTCTTATCATGAAGCAGGTCATGCGCTTGTAGCTTCAGTTCTTCCTTATGCAGACCCAGTACACAAAGTCTCAATAGTCGCTCGTGGTAGTGCAGGAGGTTATACACTCAAGCTTCCTCTTGAAGATAGAAAACTTCAATCAAAGAAAGAGTTTATTGATGACATTGCAATGTCTCTCGGAGGGTACGTTGCAGAGAAAATGATTTTTGGAGATATTACGACTGGTCCATCAAGCGACCTTGAAGGTGCGACAAATATTGCAAAAGCGATGGTGACTCGTTGGGGAATGTCTGACCTCGTAGGTCCTGTCGTCATCGGTAGTGGTTCAAGAAATAAATGGGATGCAGCTCCTGAGACACATTCTGAAGCGACTGCATCTAAAGTAGATGCTGAAGTATTAAGAATTGTTCAAGATGGTTTGAAATCAGCTGAGAAAGTATTAACTGAACACAAGAAAGCACTGGACGCTATCGCAGCGAAGCTGATAGAAGTGGAGACTTTGGAGCAAGAAGAGTATGAAAAGATAATCATCGCTCATGGAATAATGCCGAAGAAACTCGAGGAAAAGATTGTTTAAAAGTTGTGTTTTTACTACAAAAAGAATATATTATTTTTGTAGCGTTTCCACCCTTAGCTGTGTTCGTTAGGCGAAAAGTAGTTTGTATATAACCAATACTATCCGCAAGGATAGTCATTCCGCCCTTAGCTCAGTTGGTTAGAGCACAGAGCTTATACCTCTGGGGTCCTTGG
>JBBTSS010000028.1:5644-6798 GCA_038064635.1 Patescibacteria group bacterium | reverse complement strand
TTTATCTGGTATGTACAATATAGCAAGTCCCACGATGAGTCCGACAACTGCCGTCCAGAGGTGACTCCCTCCAAAAAGCCATGCATCAAATTTGTCTAAAATATACCAAACTCCACGCCAGACAAGCACTATGCCGAGTACTGTGGTGATATTATAAGCAATACTGTTTTTATTTATCTTCATTATTTTGATTATAACATTTTAAAAAATATATTCTTCTTCTGTTTTCTTTACTTTTTTCTGAGCAAATTTTTTGATAAATGTATCGTGTAATTTTTGAAGAGATTTTTTATCATATTTCAAAAGAGCGTCTTCGGCTTGTTCGCTACGTTTTTTAAAGTTTTCATCATCCCCTCGTATTTCTTCGTCTATGGCAAGGGCCCCTCCATGAATACCCTTGAGATATAGCCCCTCGATGCTCCGTAGACGTGAAAGCGCAACATAGCCCATACCAAAACCAAATGCTTTCGAAAGGTCTATCTCTGCAGCGTCGAGTGTCATGCCTTGAGACTTGTGTATGGTTATAGCCCAGGCAAGTTTCAGAGGTATCTGGCTTATCTCGGCTTTCACTTTACCATCGTCTTCTATATGCCAACTATCATTGGATGTGTAAACTTTCTTTCCGTCCAAAAGCTCGACGATAGGCATGAGGTCCGAACCAAAGTCCACCACCGTACCCAAAGTTCCATTTTGAAATTTCCTATCTTTATCATTTTTTATAAACATGACTCGGGCTCCTTTTTTGAGTTTCAAAGTTTCTTCGGCAAGACAATTTTTCTTTAAACTCTCTACGAGTTTGTCTTTGCCTTTAGAAACCATCTCATAAGTATGAGCTTTGCCTTCGAGAGTATTGAACGCTCTCTGATTTATAGCATCTACGTCTACGTTGTGAGTATACAGCTTTGTATGTTCACCTTTATGACTAGCTTCACTCTCTGAACGAAGTTCAAGTTGTTCCCAGACGAATTCATCGATATCCCCTTTTCTAATGCTGTTTAAAATAGTGGTGAGGACGTCATCTTCTTGTCGGTGTTGCTCGGTAAGGTAGCAAATGACAGGCTTTGAATCCTTCCAAGCCTTTGCACTATATGCGAAAATGTCTCGCATTTTTTTAATATTTTTTTGATTCTCAATATTTTTTATAATTGGTGGTA